>NZ_CP009928.1:1800000-2100000 GCF_001021975.1 Chryseobacterium gallinarum
GCAAATTCAGCTGCTAAAAGCGCAGCATTGATCATTTTCCCATAGGCATAACCCGGGTGTACACTTAATCCGTGAATTTTAACTACCGCTCCGGCAGCATTGAAGTTTTCATATTCCAATTCTCCAACTTCTCCGCCATCCATGGTGTAAGCCCACTCAGCCCCGAATTTTGCAACATCAAACTTGTGAGCTCCTCTTCCGATCTCTTCATCCGGAGTAAATCCTACAGCAATTCTGCCATGTTTGATTTCCGGGTGGGCAATAAGATACTCTGCAGCCGTTACAATTTCCGCGCATCCGGCTTTATCGTCAGCACCAAGAAGAGTGGTTCCATCCGTGGTAATCAGGGTCTGGCCGATATATTTTTTTAAGCTTTCAAATTTTGAAGGAGACAAAGTAAATCCTGTAGTCTGATTTAGAAGAAGATCATTTCCGTCATAGTTTTCCCACACCTGTGGTCTTACATTTTCACCACTGAAGTCAGGGGATGTATCATAATGCGAAATAAATCCAATCGTAGGCCTGTCATCATTTTCAAGGTTAGAAGGAACATATCCCATAATATAACCGTTATCATCAATTGAAACATCTTCCAAACCTATTGTCTTCAGTTCTTCAGTAATGTAATTTGCGATGTCCCATTGTCTTGAAGTGGAGGGAGTATTTTCGCTTTCAGCATCACTGGTTGAATATATTTTTACATAACTAAGAAAACGATTCAGTAATTTCTCTTTCCACAATTGATTAAATTCTATTGTACTCATCAGATATCTTAAATTTGAACAAATATACGATGTATATTGTTCAGATTTTATTTTTATGGCATCTTTCTGATAATACGTTTACTTAGAACGAATCAATGAAATGGTGAATAAAACTTTGATTTTAACTTATGGGTTCTTTTTAAAACATAATGCTTTTAATTTTAACCGCAGATTTCACAGATTTGCACAGATGTTTATGTGTAGTTTAATCATACGGATAAAGCAGGTAGCAAAAAAATCTTGATTTTTAAACTTATGTGGACTTCTTAGCGCTATGTTTTTCACTTTAAAAAGCTAAAGTGTTCAAAACTTTTGTGACTTTGTGGTTTAATTTTAACCGTAGATCTCACAGGTTTGCATAGATGTTTACGTGGTAGTTTAATCATGCAGGTAAAGCAGATTGTAATAAAATCTTTGATTTTAACTTGTGTGAACTTCTTAGCGTTATGCTTTTAACTTTAAAAAACTAAAGTGTTCAAAAATTTTTACTGCATTTTGTGGTTTTAACTTTACTATGACTCTCTTATGTTTTATCTTTTTTAAACTGATGTTTAACCCATATTTCGCCAATCGGATAAATTGTTATAACTTGCATGGATTATGATGTCCAAACGCTGCAAATATGCTCTAAAAGCAATGGTAAGGCTGGCAAGAAACTACAATCAGGGGTTTTTGCCCACTGCTGTTATTGCTCAGGATGAAAATATACCCAGAAAGTTTTTGGAACAGATTCTTTTGGAACTGAAAAGGGCAAAGTTGGTCAATAGTAAACAGGGAACAGCTGGAGGGTATTACCTTCTTAAGTCCCCGGATGAGGTCTCATTAGCAGATATTTACCGGATTTTTGAAGGTCCTATCGCTCTGACTCCGTGCGTATCTTTAAATTTTTATGAACCTTGTGACGACTGTGTCGATGAGGCAGTATGTTATCTTAGAAAAGAATTAATTATTGTTCGTGAAAAAACCAGGAAAAGCATGATGGAAGCTACTCTTACATCATTTCTGAAATAAAATCAAAATTTTTTTAATGTTATATTCTACTAATTTGGTAGGATATATAGAATTTTATATATATTTGCATCAGTTAAAATCAATTGCAAATGGAAAATCATCTGAAAATAGAATTCAAAAAACTACTGGAACTGGCTTCAGAAGAGGAGATTAAGGTGGATTTTTTGAAAAAGCTATCAGAATTGTTTCCTGGAGAGGTGATCTTTTCTACCAGTTTCAGTTATGAAGATCAGGTAGTGACTCATTTGATAAAAGACCTTGATATTGATATTTTCACATTGGATACGGGAAGGCTTTTTGAGCAGACGTATGAAACATGGACGGCTTCAAGAGCTTTTTTCAAAAAAAATATCAAGGCCTATTATCCGGATCCGGAAGCTTTACAAATATTTGTATCAGAAAACGGCCCGGATTCATTTTATCAATCAGTAGATCAAAGAAAGGCTTGCTGTAATATCCGTAAAGTTCAGCCTTTAAAACAGGCACTTAAAGGATACAAAGTATGGATCACCGGTTTAAGATCTGAACATTCCGTAGGAAGGAAACAAATGCCTCAGCTGGAATGGGATGCGGATCATCAGATCATCAAATTCCATCCGCTTTTGAACTGGACAACAAAACAGGTAGAAGACTATGTTCAGTCTCATCATCTGCCTTACAACTATCTGCATAAAAAAGGATTTGTAAGTATTGGCTGTGCGCCCTGCACAAGAGCTATAAAAGAAGGAGAAGACTTTAGAGCCGGCCGCTGGTGGTGGGAAGATGCTGATAAAAAAGAATGCGGTTTACATATTCATCAATAAAAATATACTATGTCACTATATCATTTCAATTATTTAGACCAATTAGAATCTGAATCTATTTACATTTTAAGAGAAACTGCAGGGCAGTTTGAGCGTCCTGCACTCTTATTCAGTGGAGGAAAAGACAGTATTGTGCTGGCTCACCTGGCTTCAAAAGCATTTCCTTACGGAAAAATACCTTTCACTTTTGTTCATGTAGATACAGGACATAATTTCCCTGAAGTATTACATTTCAGAGATCAGCTTGTGGCACAAAAAGGAGTAGATCTGGTTGTCCGTAAAGTGGAAGACACAATAAAAGAAAGAAAGCTTACCGAACCTAAAGGTCGTTTTCCAAGCCGTAACTGGTTGCAGACGTTTACTTTACTTGATACTATTGAAGAATTTGAATTTGATGCCTGTATCGGTGGAGCACGTAGAGATGAAGAAAAAGCCAGAGCTAAAGAAAGGATTTTTTCAGTGAGGGACGAATTTGGACAATGGGACCCTAAACTTCAACGCCCTGAGCTATGGAATATTTTCAACGGAAGAATCCATAAAGGTGAAAACGTAAGAGTTTTTCCGATCAGCAACTGGACGGAGCTGGATGTCTGGAATTACATCCGGAGAGAAAATATAGACCTTCCGTCTATTTATTTTTCGCATGAAAGAGAAGTAGTAGACCTTAACGGACAATGGATCGCCAACTCCGAATTTGCTTCTCTGGAAGAAAATGATATTGTAATTACAAAAAAAATACGCTACCGAACCGTAGGAGACATGACTTGTACAGCCGCGGTAGAATCTGAAGCCGCTACAGTAGACAGCGTCATTGAAGAAATACTGGCTACCAGAATTTCCGAAAGAGGAGAGACCAGAATTGACGACAGGGTTACCGAAGCAGCAATGGAAGACCGTAAAAAAGGAGGCTATTTTTAATAACTAATGAACATTCAATATGAGTCATTACTTATAACTAATCATTTATAATCAAAGAACGTGGACATATTAAGATTTATAACAGCAGGAAGTGTGGATGACGGTAAAAGTACCCTCATCGGAAGACTGCTTTACGATAGCAAAAGTATCTTGCAGGATCAGCTGGAAGTACTTGAAAAACACTCTAAAAACAAAAATGAGGACGGAGTAGACCTGGCTCTTCTAACAGACGGATTGCGTGCGGAAAGAGAACAGGGAATTACCATTGATGTTGCCTACAGGTATTTTTCAACGGCCAAAAGAAAGTTTATTATTGCTGATGCGCCGGGACATGTGCAGTATACCCGCAATATGGTCACCGGAGCTTCTAATTCAGATCTGATGGTCATTCTGATTGATGCCAGAAAAGGAGTCATTGAGCAAACGAGAAGACACTCAATCATCGCATCGCTTTTACAATTGAAAAAAGTGGTAGTAGCCATTAATAAAATGGATATGGTGGATTATTCAAAAGAGATTTTTGAAAACATCAAAGCAGAATATTCTCATATTGCAGAAAGTCTTGGCCTGAAGGATGTAACTTATTTTCCAATCTCGGCATTTAACGGAGACAATATTGTTTCTCTATCGTCCAATACAGATTGGTATAAAGGAAAACCCCTCCTTGAATATTTGGAAGAAGTAAATATTGACCAGGAGAAGAATAAAGGAAACCGCTTTCAGGTTCAATATGTGATTCGTCCACAAACTGAAGAACTGCATGATTATAGAGGATATGCCGGACAGGTTTTAAGCGGAAGTTTTCAAAAAGGAGACCAGATTCACATTCTTCCGGCAGGTATTGCTACGAAAATATCTTCCATTGAAATCAATGGAGCCGAAGTAGAGCAAGCTTTTGAAGGGCAGCCTGTCATTATACGTGTAGAAAATGATATTGATATCAGCAGGGGAGATTTCTTTACCACTACGGAAGAGCTTCCTCAGGTAGAAAAAGAGTTGGAAGGATTGTTGTGCTGGGTAGATGAAAAAGCGCTTCAGCCGGGTAATAAATATCTGATACAGCATCACAGCCGGTTATTGAAAGCAGTGGTCAAAGAAATCGATTATAAAATTGATGTCAACACCCTGGAACATGAAGAAGTAAAAGGAGAGGTGAAGCTCAATGAGATTGCAAAAGTCAGAATCAGGACGGCACAGCCGTTGGTGTTTGATGATTTTATCAGCAACAAAACAACCGGATCTGCAATTTTGGTGGATGAAACGTCCAATGCCACTGTTGCAGCCATAATAATTCAGTAAATGCCTGTTTCATTAGATTTTATCGGAAATATTCTTCAAAATAAAAAGCTGGGTTCTCATGGTTTTTTTGATAAAACCAAGATGGAAACTTTTGTGACGGGATTATACAATACGCTGTTTCTTCCACAGCATATTGATACTGAAGAACAGTTGCAGCAGGATTTTGAGAAATTGAATAAAGCGCTTTTTGAACTTATTTTAAGTGGAGTTAATCATGATGAAAGTTGGGCTAAAAAGCAAACAGAAGTTTTTTTTGATGAATTGTCCAACATTTACCATACGCTCATTTTAGATGCCGGATCCATTCTGGAATTTGATCCTGCGACAGAATCTCTGGAAGAAATACTTCTTTCTTATCCCGGTTTTTTTGCAACCTATGTGTACAGGATTTCTCACCAGCTCTGGATGCAGGAAGTGAATACATTGCCGCGTGTTATTTCAGAATATGGCCATAGCAAAACAGGTGTGGATATTCATCCGGGAGCTGAAATCGGAAAACATTTTTTCATCGATCATGGAACCGGTATTGTCATCGGAGAAACAACGGTAATCGGAGATCATGTTAAAATTTATCAGGGAGTTACTCTGGGAGCATTGAATGTTTCCAAAGAATTTGCCAACCAAAAAAGACATCCCAATATTGAAGATAATGTCATCATTTATTCCGGGGCAACTATTTTAGGAGGAAATACTACAGTAGGAAAAGACAGTATTATTGGAGGAAATGTTTGGATCACCCAAAATGTACCGGCTAATTCCCTGGTCTACAACAAAAGCGAAATAAAAATAAAGGATAACGGGCCCCTTCCCGAATCTTTAACATTTGTAATATAAAAAATAACATAAATTGAATAGATATGAAGTTCCAAAACACATTAGAAGCGATCGGAAATACACCGGTAGTCAGAATCAACAAACTTTTCGGAGCCGATCATGAAGTCTGGATTAAACTGGAAAAAAACAATCCCGGAGGAAGTATCAAGGATAGAATTGCTTTGGCGATGATTGAAGATGCAGAATCGAAAGGCCTGTTAAATAAGGATAGTGTCATTATAGAACCTACCAGCGGAAATACAGGAATAGGACTGGCATTGGTAGCTGCCGTAAAAAACTATAAGCTGATTCTGGTGATGCCTGAAAGTATGAGCCTTGAGCGCCGTAAAATTATGGAATCATACGGAGCAGAATTTGTGTTAACACCCAGAGAAAAAGGGATGAAAGGGGCAATTGAAAAAGCAGAAGAACTGTCAAAAGAAACTCCCAATTCATGGATTCCGAGACAATTTGACAACCCGGCTAATGTAAAAGCTCATACAGAAACTACTGCTCAGGAAATTTTGAAAGATTTTCCTGAAGGATTAGATTACGTGATCACAGGAGTAGGAACGGGCGGACATATCACCGGAATCGCAAAAGTTTTGAAAGAAAAACTTCCCAATATTAAAGTAATTGCTGTAGAACCTGAATTATCTCCGGTATTGAGTGGGGGAGTTCCGGCACCACATCCTTTACAAGGTTTGGGAGCAGGATTTGTTCCTTCCATATTAGACACTGATATTCTGGATGGCATCATTAAAGTGGGAAAAGAAGAAGCTTTCACCTATACTCAGAATGCCGCTAAAAAAGAAGGCCTTTTTGTAGGAATTTCTACAGGAGCAGCTCTTGCTGCGGTAGCTCAAAAACTTCCGGAAATTCCTTCCGGCTCTAAAATACTGACGATCAACTACGACACAGGTGAAAGATACCTGTCTGTCGAAGGACTTTTCTAACCCCATTTAATTCCATACCATGATACATCCTCATACACCACAGGTTTACCTGGTGGGTGCAGGGCCTGGTGACCCTGATTTGATTACAATGAAAGCTGTAAAAGCTGTTGCTTCCGCTGATGTTATTTTGTGTGACAGGCTGGTAAGTCCCGAAATTATAGACCGCTATGTCAATAAGGAAACAGAAGTGATATACGTAGGCAAAGAATGTAGTAAAAATGCTTCTACACCACAATCCTTGATCAATACCCTGATGGTAGAATATGCAGAACAGGGAAAAATTGTCGTAAGGCTTAAAGGAGGAGATGTTTCCGTTTTTTCCAATGTCCTTGATGAATTAAAAGCTTTAAAGCAAAATCAGATTTCATATGAAATTATTCCCGGTATTACAGCTGCTTTGGGAGCTGCTGCCTATGCAGGAATGCCTTTAACGGCCAGGGATCATGCGACCTCAGTTCGTTTTCTGACCTACTATAAAAGTGAAATTCTAACTGATGCTTACTGGAAAGAACTGGGCAACTCAGATGATACCCTTGTTTTTTACATGTCTAAAGGAAATCTGAATGCTTTGGTAGAAAAGTTTTTGAAATTCGGAGCAATGAATGGGAAAAAAATAGCAGTTATAGAGCAGGCAACCACGCCTTATCAAAAGGTTTATACATCCTCCCTGGAAGATTTTCAGAAGAATTTAGGGAACAAAACATTTATATCCCCATCTCTGGTTGTTGTTGGCAAAGTGGTTCATCTGCATGAAGAATTCTCCTGGCTATCGGCAGAAACACAGGAAGGGCTGTACTTTAAATCAGTCACTAACGGAAGTCTCTTACCTAATCCACAAAATTTATTTGAATATGCTGTCTGAAAATAAATTAAATGTACTTAAAGAAATATCCAGCAGTTTCTCGAGAGATGAAGCTGTTTGGGCCAGTGGTTTCCTTGCGGGCCTTGCCGGCTTGTCAACAGCGTCTGTTATAGAGCCCTCTCTGTCACACTCTGCACCTGTTTATTCCGTTTCTGTAAAAAAAATTACCCTTGCCTACGGAACTGAAACGGGGAATAGTAAAAAGCTGGCGGTAGAATTAGCGGGAATGATTAAGAAAAAAGGTCTTCAGGTAAAACTGGCTGATTTGTCTCAGTATAAGCCTAAAGACCTTGTCAAAGAAGAATTTTTCTTTGTTATTATCAGTACACAGGGAGAAGGTGAGCCTCCGGTCCTTGTAAAAAAGTTTTATGATCATATCCATGAAAATGATGTTGATCTTAATCACCTTAAGTTTGGTGTTCTTGCACTGGGAGACAGCAGTTATCCCTTGTTCTGCAAGACCGGGGAAGATGTAGATTCCCGTCTCGAAGTCATGGGAGCACAACGTATCATTCCTTTGAAAAAATGTGATGTAGATTATGAGCGGGACGCTGAAAGCTGGGCCGGACATATCCTGGATGTGGTAAACAAAACAGCAGAAAGCAGCAGCAAAAGTGTTTCAGTTCCAAAAGCTTCTACAGGAAGAAAAAAATATCAGGGAAAAATTTCATCCATCATCAACCTTAATGACATAACCTCTGAAAAAAAGACTTATCATATAGAAATAGAAACGGAAGAACCTATTGTCTATACTCCGGGAGCAGCATTAGGAGTGGTTGCCTTTAATCCCAAACCGGTTGTGGATGAAATTATTAGCCTGACAGGAATCAATCCTCAAAAGCAGATTGAGACGGCAAAAATTACAGCGAGTGTAGAGGAATTGTTGCATAAACATCTTAATATAAGTTACCTGCTTAAAACAACCGTTGCCCATTATGCAGAAATTACAGGACACAGTATCCCGGAAGTTCGTTTGGGACTTCTGGATCTGATAAGGATTTATCCTGTGAAAAATGCCGAAGAATTTGAACAGATAATCCCGGTTTTGACAGCGCAGGCCCCTCGTCTGTATTCCATTTCTTCATCTCCTGAGGCTCATGGTGATACTGAGATTCATATTACCGTTGCCCGATCTGAATTTTTTATTGATGACAAAAAGCAGGATGGATTATGTAGTGGCTTTCTGGCAGGATTTAATGAAGGAGAAAATCTGGAATTCTATATTCAGGAAGCAAAACATTTCCGGCTTCCTGGACCTGATAAAGATATGATTATGATTGGACCGGGAACGGGTATTGCACCTTTCAGATCATTCCTATGGGAAAGAGATGCACTGGGTGCCGAGGGTAGAAACTGGTTGTTTTTCGGAGACCGGAATTTTGTTTCAGATTTTCTTTACCAGGCAGAGTTACAGGATTTCCTTAAAACAGGGACTTTAACTCATTTAGATCTGGCATTCTCAAGAGATACTGCTGAAAAAATATACGTGCAGCATAAACTACAGCAGAAAGCTCAGGAAGTATACCATTGGTTGGAAAGTGGAGCCTCCTTATATGTTTGCGGAGCTAAAGATCCAATGAGTAGAGATGTTGAAAATACTCTTTTAGAGATCATTCAAAGTGAAGGGAAGCAAAGCCCGGAAGAAGCCAGACTTTATCTCGAAGATTTGGAACTAAACGGCAGATATCATAAAGATGTGTATTAATCATAATATGAATCTTTGTGTGAAGTAAAGAGTACAATTTTGATTTTTTATCTCGCAGATTTCACAAATCAAGCAGATTCTCATAAAAATCTGCGAAATCACCTTAATCTGCGTGAAAATAAGATAAACGCAAAGATTTTATAGCTAAAAAATCATATTGAATGCACAACCATCATAAAATAAAAACATGACTCAAAAAAATAATCTTTCACCGGTAGAAAGAATCAAAACAGAAAGTAACGGATTAAGAGGAACTTTAAAAGAAAGCCTTTTAGATGACTATACCGGAGCCATCAGAGAAGATGATCAGAATCTCATCAAATTCCACGGAATGTACCAACAGGATGACAGGGACAGACGTGAAGAAAGAATTGCTAAAAAACTGGAATGGCTGTATTCTTTTATGATCAGGCTAAGGCTTCCGGGAGGTTTTCTAACAGGAGATCAGTGGATTGGCCTTCATGACATTGCAGGAGAACATTCCACCGGAGTTATTAAAGTGACTACCCGGCAGACAATCCAGCTGCATGGGATTTTAAAATCTCATATCAGACCTACCATTCAGCAGTTTAACCTGCAGCATCTTGATTCCATTGCCGCATGTGGTGATGTCAACAGAAACGTTACCTGTACGTCGAATCCTTCAGAATCTCCACTGCATCAGCAGGTCTATGAATTGGCGGGAAAAATAAGCGAAATGTGCCTGCCAAAAACAAAGGCGTATTATGACCTTTGGATTGATGATGAATTGGTGGTTGAAAGAAAAGCAGAAGAAGACCCTCTGTATCAGGACAGATATCTGCCGAGAAAACTGAAAATAGGAATTGCCATTCCGCCTAATAACGATGTGGATGTTTTTATCAATGATATTGCCCTTATCGCTGTCATTGAAAATGATGAATTGGTAGGGTACAATATCGCTGCCGGAGGAGGACTTGGGGCTACTCATGGAAATGAAGCGACTTATGCCCGTCTGGCTTCTCTTTTAGGCTTTGTGGATTCGGAAGAAAAAGCCTTGAAAGCGGTTTATGAAATTATTACAGTACAACGCGACTTCGGAAACAGGAGTGACCGAAAATTATCGAGATTAAAATATACGATTGATAAACTGGGTATTGAAGAATATAAAAAAGAAGTTGAAAAAAGAACAGGATTTCAGTTTGAACCTGTCCGTGAATTCACCTTTACCCAAAGGAAAGACCGTTATGGCTGGGTGCAGAATCATGAAGGGAAATGGTTTTATACGGTATTTGTAGAACATGGAAGAATCTTGGATATAGAAGGGTATTCTTTAAAGACAGGATTATTAAAAATCGCTGAAACCGGAAAAACCAATTTCAGATTTACCTGTAACCAGAACCTGATTCTTTCTGATATTACAGAAAATGATAAAGCTGAAATAGAAACGCTTCTTACCGAATATGGAATTGCCCATTATACGGAAAATGCAGGAGCAATGCGTAAAAACTCAGTGGCTTGTGTTGCTTTGAATACCTGCTCCCTGGCTTTAGCGGAAGCTCAGCGTTATCTGCCTGACTTAGTAACAAAAATAGAGCCTGTTCTTGAAAAATATGGACTTCAGAATGATGATATCACCATTCGTATGACCGGATGTCCCAATGGTTGTGGAAGATCACCAAATGCAGAAATCGGGCTGATAGGAACGGCATATGGTAAATATAATCTTCATATTGGTGGTGACAGGCTGGGAATGCGCCTTAACACCAAATACAAAGAAAATTTAGGTGAAGACGAAATTCTAGGAAGTCTTGATGAGCTTTTCAAAATGTATGTGGAAGAAAGGCTTCCTGAGGAAACATTGGGTGACTTCTCGCATCGCTATTTGAGCTTGGAGAAGGCGTAAAGTTTTCCTTTAAAATAAAATCCAACCACAAAAACAAAAGATTATGACGTGTAGGTGAGTTTAAGTGACTACTTACTAACTCTTTTTAAGATCACTAAAGTTTTTGAAAATCTTTGATTTTCATCTTACGTGAACTTCTTAAGCAGTCTTTATTAAACTTACTCAAGTGATCTAAAGTGTTTAAAAACAAAAACTTTTGCGCCTTTTGTTGTTAATTATTTGATTAACAGTGTTTTAATAAACAAACAGAACCGAAAATATTAATATATGATTACAACTCTTCATCGAAGACAGAAAATTAAAAATCAATCTCTGCCTGTTTTAGAGAAACGAATGTGTATGTGTTGTCTTTTAATGACCACATAATCATTTTGTTAACTCTAAAACACACACCTCCATGAAACATAAATCCCATGAATACCTCCAAAAGAAAATATATTTTGTCCTATTTACATTTTTACTAACAGGTCTTACGCAGGCACAGCAGCTTATTGAAGTAACCGGAACCATTAAAAATACAGATTCTCATAAAGGAATTGCCGGAGCTCAGATCAAAGCTGAAAATACTGAAGATATGGCGACTACAGACCCTGAAGGGAATTTTAATTTAAGAACCCGGGTGAAAATTCCTTTCAGGGTTGTGATCGAAAAAGAAGGCTTTACCACCCGGACTTTTGAAATCCTTTCATTATCCAACAAAATCGCGATAGAATTAAATCCTCAGAATACCATCATCAATGAAGTGGTTATCTCAGCCTCCCGTGTTCCTGAAAAAGTGTTGAGGTCTCCGGTTGCCATTGAAAAAATTGATATTAAAACCATCCGTGAAAGTCCTGCAGCGTCATTTTATGAAACATTAGAGAATGTCAAAGGATTACAGCTTTTAACGTCAAGTCTTACTTTAAAAGTTCCCAACTCAAGAGGATTCAACTCTCCGAATAACTTCCGGTTTATGCAGCTGGTAGATGGGGTGGATGTACAGTCAGCAACATTGGGTGTTCCATTGGGTAATGCCATTGGTCCTACAGAACTTGATATTCAATCCATGGAAATCACTCCGGGAGCAGCATCAGCTCTTTACGGAATGAATGCTGTGAACGGCTTGGCCAGCCTTCAGACTAAAGATCCTTTTACCTCTGAAGGGATAAGCCTTTATTTCAAAGGAGGCGTGAACCATGTAGATCATATCAGTCATACAACAGCCCCTTTGGGTGAAAGTGCGATAAGGATAGCTAAAGTATTGAATAAAAACTGGGCCGTAAAAGTTAATGCATCTTACCTCAGTGGAGTAGACTGGGTTTCAGATAATCACACCGATCAGAATCCTAACTCATTAGTTACCGCCAACCCTCAGTTTGCTCTTGCCAACAATCCCGCTGAAGACCTTTGGAATAAATATGGAGACGAAAGAAACAACCGTACAACGGTAAAAGTAAATTATAACGGAAAACCAACCACTTTCAACGTATCGAGGACGGGATATTATGAAAAAGACCTTGTAAGTCCTGAAGTAAAGAATATTAAGTTTGATGCAGGATTGTATTACCGCTTTGGAGACCAATGGAAGGCTTCCTATGTTTATCGCTATGGATTGCTGGACGGAACTTTCCAGAGAGGAAACAAAATCCGTCTTCAAAACGCAACCGTCCAGAATCATAAAGTGGAACTTACGGGGAAAGAGCTTACATTCAGAGCGTATATGTCGATTGAAAATACAGGTGATTCTTATAACCTTAAACCCTTAGCCGATAATCTTGATCTGACGAATCTTTCCAATACCAATTGGAAAAATATCTTTCAAAATACCCTACAAGACAGGCTTAATGCAGGGGTCACTCTGAATGATGCCATGATACTGGCTCGTCAGGCGGCAGATAAAAACCGTGTTGTTCCCGGAACAACCGCTTTTGAACAATTGAAAAACACCATCATCGGAATTAATAATTGGGACTCCGCCAATGCGGGAATTGCAGGTGCTCCCGCAACCGGAGGGGCTAAACTTGAACAGAAATCTCACTTCTATCAGGGAGAAATTACTTATGACTTTACAAGGCTGGTAAAGGTATTTAGCTTGTTAGCGGGAGCAGATTACCGTTTGTACAGCATTACTCCGGATGGGAATAATTTTGTTGACTTTACAAGACCTGTCAACGAGAGAAATATTCCTCTGGCAGATGGTACATTCGGGAAAAATGTAATCTACCAGAAATATGGGGCATTTATTCAGCTTACCAAGCTTTTCTTTGAAGATCAATTAAAAATAAACTTTGCCTTAAGGGCAGACAGAAATCCGGAGTTTGAAACAAAGCTTAATCCAAGGGTAAGTGTCGTTTATTCTCCTGTGAAACAACATAACTTCCGGGTTTCTTTTCAAAACGGATATCGTTTCCCTTCATTATTTGAAGCATTATCTTTTGTAAACAACGGGAATGTTAGAAGAGTAGGAGGCCTTGAAAAAGCGAATGAAGGCTTAGGGTATCTTGAGAACTCTTATACCTTAGCTTCTATCGATCAGTTTACTTCTGCTGTTAATAAAGAAGCAGATGCCGGAGGAAACCAAAACCAGGCAGCATTAAAGAACAGAAACCTTTTGGTTGCAGCAAACTTACAAAAGCTACAGCCTGAAAAAGTAAATTCTTTTGAAGTAGGTTACAAATCATCATTGTTCAATGGAAAGCTGGTCATTGACTGGGATTTTTATTACAACATGTATGAAGGTTTTCTAGGACAGGTAGAAGTAGCGGTTCCCAAAAACGGAAAGATAGGAAGCGATAATGCTGTTTTGGATATGCTGGATCGAAGCAAACAAGATCGATATAGAGTATATACCAATAGTACAAGTGTTTATAAAAGTTTAGGAACTTCTTTGGGCGTTCGCTACAATGTGGTAAAAAATTATAATATCAATGCAAATGTATCTTATAACGACTTAGTATCTTCCAATACTTCCGATCTTTTTATAACGGCTTTCAATACCCCAAAATGGGCTGTGAATGTAAGTATAGGAAACAGGGAAATTGTAAAGAATATCGGATTTACGCTGACAGCAAGATGGCAAAATAAGTTTCAGTGGGAAAGCCCTTTGGCTTCAGGAGAAATTCCGGCTTATTATACCATTGATGCACAAGCAACCTGGCGAATTCCTGAAATCAATGCAAATGTAAAAATCGGAGCAACGAATTTGCTGAACCGTCGTTACTTTCAATATGCTGCCGGGCCTGAAATTGGAGAATTATATTATCTGGCAGTTACTTATGACTTAAAACTTTCGGTAAGATGAGCAATACGTTATATCCCATTTTTTTAAAACTCGAAGAATTATCTCTGTTGATTATTGGTGGAGGTAATATCGCTTTGGAAAAGCTTCAGTCGGTTCTTACCAATGCTCCGGAAACTAAGATTAAATTGGTAGGTAAAGAAATTAATGATGAAATTAAAACCTTGCCCCAACAGTTTCCTAATCTGGAACTTCACGAAAGGCCATATGCAGACCAAGATTTTGAAAATACAGATCTCGTGATTGCAGCAGTGAATGATATTGAACTGGCAGAACAGATCCGAAAAGAAGCCCATCAGAATAATCTGCTTGTGAATATCGCAGACAAGCCCGGATTGTGTGATTTTTACTTAGGATCTATTGTCCGAAAAGGAAATCTTAAAATTGCAATTTCCACGAATGGTAAATCTCCCACGATTGCCAAGAGACTGCGGGAGATGCTAACAGAAACCATCCCTGATGAAGATATGAATGGGTTGCTTGATAATATGCAGAGTATCAGAAACCGGCTGCAAGGAAACCTTGATGAAAAAGTTAAGACACTGAATAAACTGACAACGCAGTACCTGGAAGAAAAAGACAATCCGGACCATAGAACAAAACTGGAAATGGAAAAGCTGATCAGCATTACCAAAAACGCACAAAGGCGGGCAAATATCTATTTGGGAATCATAGGAGTTATCATTCTTGTGGCTGTTTTGGCATTGATTATCTATCAATTTAATCTGTCGGGAGACCTTCAGGTTTTTCTTAGCAAGGATGGGTATATATTTTACTGGATGTTACTGGCAGGGTTTCTGGCCGAAATTGTTGCCGGATCTATGGGAATGGGGTATGGTGTCATATGTACAACGATACTAATGTTACTCAATGTACCACCTCCTGTCATCAGTGCAAGTATTCACTCCGCTGAATCATTTACTTCTGCAGCCGGAAGTATCAGTCATTTTAAAATAGGGAATGTCAACAAAAAAATGGTGTTGGTTTTATTTCCTGTGGCAGCTTTAGGTGCATTTATCGGTGCTTTTGCATTATCGCATTTCGGGGAATATTATGCTCATATTGTAAAACCTGTAATCGCCTGTTATACTTTGTATTTAGGAATCAACATTCTTAGAAATGCTTTTAAGAAAAAAGGGAAAACGGAGAATTCTTCCAGACGTCATAAAAGAACAAACCTTAGAGTTTTGGGTTTGGTTGGCGGGTTTATTGATTCCTTTGCAGGCGGAGGATGGGGGCCATTGGTAACCGGAACTCTGATTAAAGAAGGAAGAACTCCCAGATATGTCGTAGGAAGTTCAACAATGGCTAAATTTTTATTGACAGTAGTCAGTGCCATCACTTTTATTTTCACCATCGGAATCCATCACTGGAATATTGTATTGGGACTTCTTTTGGGTGGAGTGTTTACCGCTCCTTTTTCGGCAATGCTTACTTCCCGCCTTCCCGCTAAAAAAATGTTTGTGGTAGTAGGAGTAGTAGTTATCGTGATGAGCCTTATATCCATCATGAAAGCTTTACTATAAATATTTTTAGATCAAATAGTCAGGTAAAAATGCTTCATTAGGCTTTCTGAGTTACTTCTGTGGATATGAATATTGATGATTGAAATTTTAAATCAGATATAAAGTATTGAAAATCAAAATAATGATAGATTTGTATGTGCCGGATACCAAATTATTTAGTTTTATTATATTTGAGAAAATCAAAAAGTAAAAATGTTTCTTACCGAATGTCCTAGAGATGCCATGCAGGGGTGGGGAGAGTTCATCCCTACCAATAAAAAAATAGATTATATCAACTCTTTAATGGATGTTGGTTTTGATGTATTGGACTGTCTGAGTTTTGTTTCTCCAAAAGCAATCCCTCAGATGGCTGACTCTGATGAGGTGGCAGAAAATATTGATAAATCCCGCTCCAAGACGAAAGTTTCTGCGATTATCGGAAATTATAGAGGAGCAGAAAAAGCTTTGAAGCACCAGTCGGTGGATATTCTTGGATTTCCTTTTTCTATTTCTGAAACTTTTCAGTATAGAAATACCAACAAAAGCCAGGAAGAAGCTTTTGATGAAATTATAAGAATGCTTGATCTGGTAAAAAGTGAAGGAAAACAACTGAACATCTACTTTTCCATGGCTTTTGGAAACCCTTACGGTGAAATGTGGAAATGGGAAGATGTAGACCAGTGGGCACAGCGATTTTCAGAAATCGGGGTGAAAGATATCTTGCTTTCGGATACAACAGGAGTGGCAACTCCGGAAACCATTGCTCTTTTATTTGAAAAAATCCCATCCAAATATCCTGCAATCAATTTTGGTGGACATTTTCACAACCGTTACGAAGATTCTTATTCCAAATTGAAAGCAGCTTATGATAAAGGTTGCAGAAGATTTGACAGCGCGATTAAAGGAATTGGAGGATGCCCGATGGCCAAGGACGATCTTGTAGGAAATATGCCTACAGAACAGGTTATTAACTTTATGAGCGTTGAAAAGGTAGATCATAAACTAAACCTGCTCAACTTTGAAAGCTCTTATAATAAAGCAAAAGATATTTTTCATTTTTAAAATGGATTGAAATAAAAATATCAATAGGAGCGGGCTTTAGCCCGCTTTGCTCTATATGAAAACCATGGCTTTAGCCAAAACCTAATTAATGCAAACCCAAAAAATCTACAAAATGTCTCCAATCATTTCACCATCCGAATTAAAGATACTCTCTTCAGAAAGCCTGATCATTCTTGACGCAAGAACGGGAAAAGATATTCGTCAAAATTACCTTGAAAAGCATATCAAAGGAGCCAGATTCATCGATTTGGATAAAGATCTTGCAGAGATAGGAGACGACGCAGCCTTTGGAGGAAGACACCCACTTCCGAGTATAGAAAGGTTTGCAGAAACGCTTTCAAACCTGGGTATATCAGAAGGGGCTCGTATTGTGGTTTATGATGATAAAAATGGATCAAATGCTGCGGCAAGAGCCTGGTGGATGTTGAAAGCTTTTGGATTTGAAAAGGTGCAGGTTCTCGATGGAGGAATGCAGGCTGCAGAAAAAAACGGAATTCCATTTTCATCAGGAGAGGAAATTTTTGACAAGGCTTCACTGATTACAAAAGAAAGTTGGTCTCTTCCGACTTCAACCCTGGAAGATGTTGAAAATGAATTACAAAAGGATTCTTCAACCGTTATTGATGTAAGAGATGCCTATCGATACAGAGGAGAATCCGAACCTATTGACCTGGTTGCCGGGCATATTCCGGGAGCTATTAATATTCCTTTTTCAGAAAATCTGGATGAGAACGGATTATTCCTAAGTCCTGAAATGCTAAGGAAAAAATACAACCAATTACTGGAAAATAAACCTGAAAATCTGATTATTCATTGTGGTTCAGGAGTAACGGCATGTCATACCATTTTAGCCCTAACGTATGCAGGATTTGATATCCCAAATCTTTATGTAGGTTCATGGAGCGAATGGAGCAGAAGAGAAGGAAAAGAAATTGCAAAATAATATTTGAAGGAAGCAAGATGATGGAAGAGGGAAGTTCTTAGCGGTTACAAAAGAATTGAATCTATGTGGTTAATATAGTTTCTGCCAAATAATTGTTAGAAATTATATCGAACAACACTAATTTCCTGCCTCCCTCTTCCAGCTTCTGGCCTATTATAGCATTCCCAATTCAAATTTTGCCTCTTCACTCATCATATCCTTATTCCAGCTTGGTTCAAAGGTAAGTTCGAGGTCAACACTTTTTACATGTTCTACTTCTCCTACTTTATCTTTTACTTCTTGTGGAAGTGTTTCCGCTACCGGACAATTGGGAGTGGTAAGGGTCATTATAATTTTTACATCGGCATCATCGGAGATCTGTACATCATAAATCAGCCCTAGTTCGTAGATATCTACCGGAATTTCGGGGTCATATACGGTTTTTAGAACGCTGATGATTTCCTCACCAATGTCAGCAATTTGATCGTCTGTAAATTTCATTTTTTAATCTAGATTGATATTCCTTTTCAACAAATCTTCCTGGCGCATACGCCGGAAAATATTTGCCAAAGTTAAGACATCTTTTTCACAATAGTCTACAATTCGCTGCAAGTCTTTTTCTATGTAGTAAATTGATGAAACCATTGAGCCGTCAATATCATCCTTCGGAGTGGGAATACCAAAGACATGAGCCAGTAATTCTAATGATACAAAACTTTTATAATCCCCGAACTTCCATAGTTCCATCGTATCGATGTGGGGAATTTCCCAGGGTTTCTTTCCAAACATCTGAAACGGTGCCGGTGGTTGCATTCCATTGATGAGATAGCGCCGGGCAATCCACGGGAAATCAAATTCTTTTCCGTTGTGGGCACAAAGGATCACATTATAAAGTCTAGGGCTGTTGAAGATTTCTCCAAATTCCTGAAGCATTTTTTTCTCATCGTGACCATAAAAGCTTTTAATCTTTAAAGTCTCATTTTTTTCAAGCATTCCTATGGTAATACAGATAATCTTTCCAAACTCGGCCATTATGCCGGCTCTTTCATAAAATTCCTCTGCAGAAACATCTTCTTTCCTCTGAAACTTTGTTTTTTTATCCCAGAGGTACCGGTCGGTTTCAGACAACTCGCTCCAGGAGCCTGCTTGAGGAACGGTCTCAATATCAAGAAATAAAACTCTTTCTAAGGGGATGTTTTGGATCATTTTTTGTTTTTTATAACCGAAATATATGACATAATAAACCAATTATCCAAAACGTTTTTATTATACATAAAATTTAAGCTTATGAAGAATTTATTCATTATAGGAAGCAGTATTTGCTTACTATTGTTAGCGTCATGTAATGATTCTGATGAAAAAGGTACTGCTACAGTGAATGTAAGGCTTACCGATGGTCCTGCTATGTATGACGCTGTTAATATTGATATTCAAAGAATTGAAATCAACAGTAACGGAGAGTGGACCGCATTGAATTTTCCAAAGCCGGGAGTGTATAACCTCCTTAATTTTAAAAACGGAACCGATGTGGTTTTAGGACAGGCCGTACTCCCGGAAGGAAATGTTTCCCAGATGAGAATGGTGCTGGGACCTAATAACACTTTGGTTGTAAATGGAATAACTCACCCGCTGCAAACCCCATCTGCTCAACAGAGTGGATTGAAGTTTAACTGGCATCAGACACTTGCTGCGAACGGAGCCTATAATGTATGGATCGATTTTGATGCTGGTAGATCTATTGTTACAACAGGAAACGGTGCCTATATTTTAAAACCTGTGATCAGAACCTTTTCTGAACTTACCAATGGACAAATAAAAGGTTACGTTCAGCCGCAAGCTGCCAAAGCAGTGGTTCATGCCATAATGGCATCGGATACTATTGCCACGGCTATTCCGAATCCTGATGGATTTTTTATGTTTTCGGGGCTTTCTCAGGGAAGCTATACCGTTTCCTATGATGCGTCAAATGGTACAGGATACGTTGATGAAAACTCCGGACCTGTATCTGTAACTTTCGGACAGATCACTGATCTGGGTACAAAAACGTTACATCAATAAAGGTTATCTTAAATAACCTCAGCCCGGAATGAGGAATTCTGATGTAATCAATTTTGAAGTTAAGGAATAGAAGATGGAAGTTACGGAGGTAATAAAATAACCATTTATCTGTTTTATCTTTTTTAAAGTAATTAATGGTGTTAATTATGACTGAAAGTAACTTCCAGCTTCCATCCTTACTTTCTAAACCCAAACTCAGGTTAAATACTATAAGCCCTTGTAAGAGTTTCATAAAGTTAATTCATTTTTAAATTGTAATTATTATCCTACCTGCATGCCGTTTTTTGTAGGCAGAGAAGGGGTTAAAAGGGTAACATCCTTTTTATCTTCTCCATATAATCCTAAAACAAGGCATTCACTGAAAAAATTGGCGATCTGCTTTTTAGGAAAATTAACAACGGCTAAAATCTGTTTCCCTATCAAATCTTCTTTTTTGTATAGTGATGTAATCTGTGCGGATGATTTTCTGATACCTAATTCCCCAAAATCTATTTCCAACTGATATGATGGGTTTCTTGCTTTTTCAAAATCATTAACGGATAGAATGGTTCCGCACCGGATGTCTATTTTTTCAAAATCTGCCCAGGTTATATCTGGTTTTACATTCATGGTAAGGTGTTTATTAAATGTTCTACTTCTGTTTTCTGTTCTGCATATTTTTGTTGTAATTCGGAGCCTTCACCCATTCTTCTATAATATTCCAGGGCTTTGCCGCCGAAGAATTTTTTGTGAAAGTCTGAAACCTCAGGAATCTGTGGGAAAACTTTATGAAAAAGCATCTCATAATAGGCCTGAAACTCCCGCTCATTTTTGTCTTCTATCACTTGTCCCGGAGCTTTTTGTCTTACATGGAGCATTTCATGGGCGATCATGTTCAACACAAGATTCAAATCAAAATCAAATAAATTTTTAGGAATCATTACCGTCTGCGGTCCTCCCAGTTCACCTTCTGCAGTAAGAAGCATTGATGTAGGAGAGAGCTCCTGCCTGAATCCAAACCCTGCAAAATTCTCATGCTCCAGGTTAAAAGAATGAATCAGGTACCGGGCCGCATCCAAAATCTGGTTGTGTTCTTTGTAGGCTTCAAGATGTAGATTGACCTGCTCGAAATTCATTTGAAAATATGTTTTCTAACAAATGTATTAAAATATTGAGAATTGATGAGAATGTTTGAAGAGTAAAGTATTGATGGAGTAATGCTGATAATAACCCGATTTTTAGATCTCCATATCATTCGGTTTTATAAGATGGGGCCTTTACATAGATAATTGAATACTTTTTTTTAATTGTTCTATTTTATTATACATTTTGTTAAAGAAAATATTTCTGGCTTTATTGTTTGCGGAAAGCAGTTCCGAGTTTTTCAGGATCAGTTCGAGGCTTTTTTCATAATTATTACAAACCCTCTCATCTAAAGTATAATAATAGCTTAGAATACTATAGGGTAAAAACAGCATTTTCTGATCTAAGAATTTTATAAAAACACTATTATTCATAATTAAAAGATCATTCTGATATAGTTTAAAGTATGCCTCCTGTCCATTCTTCTTCTCATTAAGAGCTTCATTCTCTATGAGTTTCAACATATGTAAAATTTCATCACATATTTTTTGAACATTGATTGTACTGATCATCTCCAATTGATGAAAATATATGAGTTGTTCAAGCATAGCATAAATGGTAACATTACTCCATATTTCTGTAGAACTCACATTATGATATATTTCAGAAAGTTGTCGGCCTTTTTGTTTAATTTTTTCAGGAACTTTAAACTCTTCAAAATCTATTCTTTGTGAAAAGAAATTAGCATCCATTAGTTTTAGCCATGTATAGATTTTAAATTTTTGTAATTGTTCAGACTTCATAAAATAAAAGAGTGGAATATCTTTTGCGGCATAAATGAATTCAACATTTGGAATTTCTTTCATCTTCTTCAGATTCTCAATAGAAAATTCAAAATATTTTTCCAAATCTTCTATATTATAAATATCATGCACTCTGTTTACAACAATATTATTGATATTGGAGTCATGAATTGAATCTAGGGAAATACCAAAGTGTGAGGCCATAGTAATTCCCTCATTAAATGTAATATGGCTTTTTCCATTAATTCTTCTGTAGGCTGTATCATTGGATAATGCAAGTTTATCAATCATTACATCAACCAAATTCTTTTTTCCTTCGGATTCACTTAGGAGTAGGTCAAAAAGATTTTTTTGGTAATTTTTCATAAGTATTGTGCTTTGGGTAAATATATCTAAAAAAGCTTGAATTATTGTCCTTTTTAGATAAATTGTCTGTTTTTCAGCATTAATTTAGACACATTGTCCTTTCATAACTTGCTGATTTTCTTGAATTTTGTAACAATAAAAAATATTTTTTTGAAAAAAACATCAATATTGATCTTATATAATTAATCACTTTAAAATTGTTATAAATGAAAATTAAGATATTATCCTTTTCTTTGTTGGTTTCTACATTTACATTGGCTCAAAGCTGGAATACCACAGGGAATACAGGAACCAATCCTGCAATAAATTTTATTGGGACAACAGATGGACAACCATTAATCCTAAAGGCTAATAATAAAGCGTCTATCCGTATACTTCCTACAGGGAATGTAAGAATTGGTTTAGGTGATACAGATATTAATCCTCTTTCCAATCTGAGGGTTTATAATACTGGAGACTCTCTTCTTGAAGTTGCCAGTTCGGTAGGTTTATTCCAAATTGCCAAGTCCGGATGTAACGGGTGTTTTGGTGGTATGACTGGAGATACAGTGCTAAGAAACCTTGGGAAAAGCCATACTATTATTCTTGCGATGCCTAATAATGTTAATGATGGTGGGTCTTACGTAGGCATTCAGGATGGAACCAATGGTACATGGGTTAAATTCTTTAATAATGCTATTGCCAAAATTGATGGTAAAGTCTATGCTAAAGAAGTTGAAGTAAAGGCTAATGTTTGGGCTGATTATGTATTCAGAGAAAATTATCAGCTCCGTACCTTAGAAGAAATTGAAAAGTATATTGCAGAAAAAGGGCATTTGCCCGATATCCCGCCTGCACAGGAAGTGATGGAAAACGGAATTAATATAGCACAAATGGATGCTAAGCTTCTTGAAAAAATAGAAGAGCTAACCCTTTACTCCATACAACAAAATAAAGAGATCAAGAAACTTCAGGAAGAGAACAAAACTTTGAAGTCCCAATCTGAGAAGATTGAAAAGCTGGAACAGCAGGTTCAGAAACTTTTATCTAATCAATAATAAAAATATTCATATGAAAAGAAAACTATTTTCTCTAGTTTCTTTATTAATAGGATTTCTTGGTTTCTCACAGGCTGAAGTGTACTTCAAATATGATGAAGCCGGAAGCCAAAGATACAGAGGAATAAATGCCAATGCCAAACAGACACCGGAAACTTTATCAAAAACGGAATCTAAAACTACTTCTTTGGCCCAGCCTGCTGTTGTTATGGATGAGAAAGCCTTCTGGAAGCAGATACGGCTGTATCCTGTTCCTGTTAATGACATTCTTACCATTGATTGGACTAATGAAGTAGACGGACTGATAGAATCCGTTTCGCTCTATCAGCATAGTACGGTTCATTGGAAATTTCAACTGCAAAATGCACCCGGGTTGAATAGGCAGGTTAAGATCAGCATGACCGGTTATGATTGGGGTGTTTATATTTTGCGTTTTACGTTGAAGGACGGAAGAGTCTTTGGCAGGAATATTACCAAAAGATAAAAGATTGGGAAAGGGATTGAAAATGGTGCATTGAACTTCAAGAAATTGCTCTTTCTCTGCATTCAGTCATTTCTATCGATCAATGATATTCATCAATTAGCTTTTATAAATATCCAACACAAATATGAAAATTATTTCATCCTTTATATTGTCTTTATGCTCAGTGGTAAGCTTCTCACAGACGATACTGTATCAGGCAGAAACCACGTCGAGGACAGTTCAAGATCCACAATCAGTAGTTTTTGCACAGGGATTTATAGCAAAATCTGATATTTCCAATCCTTTTATAGCCAAGATTGGGCCTGCAACAGAAAATGCAGGAGGAAGCCCTGTAGACTCCAATGCAGGCACTGATAATCCAAGTGGGGCATCTGCTCCGACAGGACAAAGCTTCCATGATACAAAGGGAAATATAGAAGTTACGGGAGGAGGACAATTGCAGTTTACTTTACCTATTGCTTTACCTCCGGGAGTAAAATCTGTGGCTCCTCAAATTAATCTTGTATATTCCAGTGATTCAGGAAACGGAATTGCAGGATACGGCTGGAACTTATCAGGAATCACGGCTATTTCCCGAATAGGAAAGAATATTGAAAAAGATGGAGAAGTAAAAAGTATCCAGATTGATTATTCGGATTATTACAGTTTCAATGGACAAAGATTGATCCTGAAATCCGGCGAATATGGAAAGGATGGTGCAGAATATGTTACAGAGAAATATTCCAACATTAAAATTAAGTCTCTTGGCAATATTCCAAACTGGAAGCAGCCTGAATATTGGGAGGTAACTTTTGAAGACGGTTCGCAGGCTTGGTATGGAGGAGTAGCTCCCGGTTGGAATAATGCTACTAATCGCTTAGGGTTTAGTATTGTAAAGTGGAAAGATACCCAGGGAAATGTCATCAATTATAATTATGATCAGGAATATAATGTCAATGTGATCAGATCTATTACTTGGGGAGGGAATGAAAACTTAGGGACAGCCTCTTTTAATGAAATAGTATTTAATTATAATGACAGAAATATTCCTGAAGGAGCATATATCAACGGCTCAGGGACTTTGTTTACCCAAACAAAAATTTTAAAAGATATTATTGTTAAAATAAGCGGGCAGATTTTTAAGAAATATGTACCGGAGTATTTCATTGATTCTATAGGATACCAATACATTAAACAGATTACTGAATCTAATTCCAAAGGTGAACCGGCCAACCCTGTTGTATTTAATTATCCTGTTCAAAACCCAACATCTGTCAGTGGTTGGAATATGGATAGTCAGGCTTTATTTGATAAGGTTAAGTTTACAGGAGATTTCAATGGAGATGCTTATCTTGATTTTATCATGACGGATGGAACTATAAAGCTGGGTGTTTTTAATGATGATTTTAATGTTGTTCAAACCAATAAGATTTTTAATTCAAGCTCTGTGGTTGTTAACATATTCCTGGATGAAACCGGAAAGGTTGTTAATGGTAATGGGGTGGCAGAGTATGAAAAGGGTAAAATTTCTGTATATGCTTTCAGAAATAATACTTTTGTTAAAGTTTTTGAAAAATTAGTTTACGATGATTCTGATTGTATACGAGGGAGCCAGCCTCCGCCTGCCGGTTGTAAGATAACAACAACATTAAATGAAGGAGATAGTAACGGAGATGGTATCTCTGATATTTTTGTTACTATAAAAAGAGAAGAATGTTATTGGGCACAAGACCCTAACTGTAACAATACTACTTCCAATGGCATCGCTAATCGACCTCCTCCATGCTCAATACTTCAATGTGCTTCTTATACAGCAGGGAATCTCATTGTAGATTTAAAGAATCAAAATAGTCCTCTTGCTACTTATACTTTAGGTGCCGGAATTAATGAAAGCTTATATACGGATCAAAAATATATGGATATTGACAGTGATGGTAAAGTAGACATTATTAATGTGTCGAATACTGCGTACACGATCTTTGAATTTGTAAAAACAGCACCGGATCAATATCTAAAGAAAATTAAGTTTACCGGAAACTTAGAAGAAACCAAAGGGAATGGATTTCCTGTATTATTCGGGGATTTCAATGGAGATGGAAAGCTTGATTTTGCACTCCCTCTTACTGAAGGGAAAATAGGGAAAGATGACTGGAAGTTTTACATAGGAACAGGAAAAAGTTTTAATACGGCCTTTAGACCTGATTTCTTAATGTATAAGAATGAAAATACGCAGAGTAATGGGGCTTGGCTACGATTTAGCAGAACGATGTATTCTATTACAGACCTTAATGCCGATGGGAAGTCAGATATTGTTCAGGTTCACTCCTATTCGAACTCATTAAATTCAACGTCAAGAACAATGGGAGTTGTTGTGAATGGACTGATTTCAAAAGGAGCTGCTTCATTTGGAGCTATAGATTTTACAACCCAGAATATTTACACCTATCCTACACCACCCCAGTTTAATATTGTTCAGCCTTATGATGATCTTTCCATCTATCAGCCGATAACCAATGTCATTAGGTCCAATAACAACTATTACAATGTTTTCTTATTCAGGAAAGATAATGTACTTAAAATTAAAGCTCCTACCGGAGTAGGTGAGCTAAAGAGAATACAATCAATTACACAGGGAGGTATTACAACATCTGCGAAATATCTGGAAATCATTCCGGATAATACGGTAAATCCTAATTTTTATAAGAATCCTAAAAATGAATTATATCCCTACTTCTCTTTACCGAGAATAGATAGAGGGCATGCGGTTTCACAGCTTCAACAAGAAAATAGAAAACAGGATTTCCGATACAGGGGAATGACGATGCATATGCAGGGGAAAGGAATGATAGGCTACTATCAAACAGCCCGTTCTTCCTGGTATGCAGATGGTTTTGAAAACACCAAAATCTGGACAGGAGCAGAAATAGATCCATTAAATGAAGGCGTGCCGGCAAAAGAATGGTCAGTAAGGACTAATAATGAAAGTTTGATCTTCCCGGATGATCTTTCTGAAAATAATACCCACCTCTTAAGTTTTAAATCCATCACTTACCAAACCGATAAATTATTAAATAATCAGGTAGTAAGTTCTGTTGCTGACAACGATAAGCCCAAAGTAGTAACAGCTATTGTACCGAAGACCACTAAGACAAAGGATTTTTTAACAAATACAGTAACAAACAGCACGGTATCCTACGATAATTATTATCTTCCGATACAGACCGTATCCAATGTTAATAATGGATATGCGGTAACTACTTCCACATTTGATTACACACACAATCCTTCAGGAACAGGCTCGAACTATTACATCGGACGCCCAAAATCTAAAACAGACATAGTACAGGCTTATGGTGATACCAAATCTGCTAGGGAAGAATACACCTACGAAAACAACCTGTTGAAAACCCTTAAAACCTGGAACAGGGACAATTCAGGTTACGTACAGGAAACCTATATTTACGATGACTTTGGAAACATAACCCAAAAGACGATAAGCAATAGTATGGATTCCCAAACCCAGACTACTAAAGCAGATTATGATCCCAAAGGAAGGTTTGTCATTAAGAAAACAGACAACTTAGGATTACAGACCGGTATTGTATACAACGTTTGGGGACAGATTCTGACCCAGGTTGATCCCTTAGGAAATATTCTCACCAATACTTATGATAATTGGGGTAAATTATTAACTTCTAAAACTAATTTGGCAGGAACGACAACGTATCAGTACGAAAGAGACAACAATGCCAATATCATGGTTACTCAATATGACCCTGATGGTAATATTTCCAAAAAGTTTACCAATAAACTCGGACAGGAATACAAAATATCTTCCAAAGCATTTGGACAAGGAAAATATATTTCTAAAGAAACTCAGTATGATATTCTGGGAAGGAAATTAAAAGAGTCTGAACCCTATTTTGAGGGACAAAGTGCGAGCCAATGGAATACGATGACCTATGATGATTCTGTATTTCCGGCCAAAATAACGGCTATTGCGTTTAATGGTAAACAAATGGAGACTTCTGTTTCCGGTTTAATAACAACCGTTAAAGAGCTGAACGGTTATGGAAGAACCACTTCCAAAACCACCGACGCTTTAGGAAATGTAGTTTCTACCACCGATAAAGGAGGAAGCATACAATTCTCCTATAATGCAGCCGGGGAACAGATCAAAGCCCAATATGCAGAAAATACGGTCATCACAAAATATGACTCCTGGGGAAGGAAATCAGAATTCAATGATCCTTCTAATGGCGTTTACAAATATGAATATGATGGATTTGGACAGCCTAAAAAGACAATCAGTCCGAAGGGAACTAAAGAATATATCTACAATAATCCTGGACAGCTTATTTCTCAAAAAGAGCTATCTACCACAGATGGCGGGCAGACTACTAATAAAACCATTAGTTTTACCTATGATAATAAAGGACGAGTAATTTCCAAATCCGGGACTTCCAAAGGAAACAGTTTTAGCTCAAATGTAACGTTTGATCCTCAGGGAAGAATTCTCTCCTCATCAGAAAGCGGAAATGGGAAATACTTTATTCAAAAAGGGATTACTTATGATGATAAAGCACGAGTAATATCTTATGAAAAGCAACTTTACTCATCAGGAATATTAACTAAAATACAGATAGAAAATGTATATAGTGCATGGAATGGAGAGTTGTACCAGGTAAAAGACAAAGTGACAGGGAAGACCCTGTGGGGGCTGAAAGAAACCAATGCCAAAGGTCAGGTGCTAAAATCCAGACTGGGAGCAGCAGATGTTAATAATACGTATGATGCAAATGGTTTTTTAACAAATGTGAATCATTCATCCGCTGTTAAACCTTCCATTTTACAGCTTTCTTACTCATTCGATGCGATTAAAAATGAGATGAAAAGCAGAACCACCGGAGGAGACTTCAATATCACCGAATCCTTTGATTATGATGACAACAACAGGTTGGTGAATTGGACAAATCCGGTAACCGGGGTAAAACCTACAACCAATCGTAATGTATACGACATCAAAGGAAGAATCACCCAAAACGACCAGGTAGGAACCATTAAATTTGAAAACAGTCAGAAGATCTACCAGCCAACAGGCATGACCCTGAATGCCGCAGGAGTTCAGAATTATAATAATGATCTGATCCAAAGCATTTCTTATAATGAAAATAACGATCCTGTATTTATCGATGGAGAAAAAGGCGATGCCGCCTTCCAGTATGGATTGACGCCCATGAGACAAAGAGTTACTTATGGAGGAAATTTCAGCAGTGATGGAGAAGGTAAGTTCACTAAATATTACAGTGAAGACGGAAGCTATGAAATCGTAAAAGACAATACTACAGGAAAAGAAAAACATATCATTTATATAGGAGGAACCCCATATGAATCAAATATTGTATATTTAAAAAACTATGTGGAGAGCAGTGGTTCTTACAAATTTTTGCATAAAGATTATATCGGAAGCATTTTAGCGATCAGTGATGAAGCAGGAAATAAGCTGGAGCAAAGACACTTTGATGCCTGGGGGAATATGACTCACCTTCAAATAGGTAACGGGCTAATTACAACGGATATAAACAAAATTAAGGAAACAATAAATAAAGGAGGATTACTGCTGGAAAGAGGCTATACTTCTCATGAGCACTTCATGGAAGTAGGCATCATCCACATGAACGGAAGACTATATGATCCTTTATTAAGAAGATTCTTAAATGCTGATGAAAACATCCAGGACCCATACAATACCCAAAACTACAATAAGTATGGATATGTGATGAATAATCCGTTGATGTTTAATGATCCTAGTGGAGAGTTTTTTGTAGCAGGCTTTTTCTTAAGCTATATTGCCCCGATTATCTGGGGTGCTATTGTAGGGACAGCCATTGCAGGAACAGCTTACCTTTTAACGGCTGCTTTTACGCAGAATTTTACATGGAGTGGTTTTGGAAAGGCTTTGCTGATGGGAGCAGTGGGAGGAGCAGTTACAGGTCTTTTGAATCCGGGCCTTTTCTTTGCCGGTGGATACTCATTTTTGGGGCAGTATGCCGGAGGAGTGATTTCCAGTATTATGCCTGCGTGGAACATCAATATCGGAAACTTCAGTTTTGGGCTTTCACCAAGTATTGCCTTTGGCAAGGGGGTGGGCTTTGGGGCCAATGTCAGTGCCACTTTCCAGGCTGGAGACTTTGCTATATCGGCAGGTTTTGGGATCATGAATTATGGAGCCCATGCCGGAAGTGGAGAAAGCGGATGGGAGTTTAGGAAGTCTCTAATGGCTGGAACTTTAGGGAAGGAAGGAAATTTGGGCTTAATGCTGGGAACTAATATCTGGAGCGGTATGTACGAACAGCAAACAGGTATTATAAGACTTGCAAGTGGAGATTTTTCGATGACTTATGAAAATGATGGAGCTCCATTTGGCCATACATTGGGAGATAATAATGATAGATTTAGAACAGCTGCGATGACGATTGGTATAGGAGATTTTAGTGCTGGATTTAACCTGTTTACAGGAGTAAGATTAGAAGAAAGCTACTATGATAATAAAACACTTTATAGTCCAAAAGATATTACTGAGGGCAAAATTCCTTATGATTATTGGCAAATGGGCAAATCATCAATAGGAGATTATGGTGAGAAATATAAAAATGGAATAGTTGATGAACGAGGCAGACAGTATCGATTTGGAGGGGCTTATGTTGGCTGGGGAAATTATCGAGTGGGAATAAATTCCGATAGGTATGTAAGACATGCGATACAAAATAGATTAGCTCACACATTTATTTCTCCTCAACCAGGATTTAGAGTTTTGTCTGGTACTATAAATCCTTATTTACAATTTCAAACAAAAAACAAATTCACATCATGGTAAAAACATTTAAAATATATCATTTGGCTATTTTTTTATTTCTTTATATGTCCTGCAGTAGTCAATTATCTGTTGAGAAAAAGATGGAATCTAAACTAAAAATGTTTAATAGAAATGACTTTAAACAAGTCCATTTTAATAATATATACCAATTAGAAGGTCTGTATGAAACAAAAAGAGATTTTGAGTTAATTTATCCTAAATTAGAAGAACACAGAGATAGTAATTATATTGATTATATGTATATACAAAATAATGGAAAAATAAACTTTGGAACGGGTTCTATGGTCCCAGATATTACTAAACACAAAGAAATACAAACATTTAATGGTGTTCTGGTAAAAGAAGGAGATAAGTACGTTATTTTTCGAAAAGTAGTACTACATCCAGTTTTAGGAGTAGGAGGATATGAAATAAAGAAACAAAAAATTTTAATTGAGAATCGTCGCTTATATATACAAGATGGTAATAACTGTTTGGTTTATAAACTTGTTGATTAAAAAATAGTACTTACAACATCAGTGCTACCTTCCGTGCTGAAAATTTTGCTATATCGGCAGGTTTTGGGATCATGAATTACGGAGCCCATGCCGGAAGTGGAGAAAGCGGATGGGAGTTTAGGAAGTCTGCGATGTTTAGCTACAATAGCAGAGACTTTGGAATTAGTCTGGGTACCAATATGTGGAGTGGGCTTCATCCTCAACAAACAGGAGTCTTAGGCTTAAGAAGTGGGGACTTTTCCATAAGCTATGAGAATGATGGGAGCCCGTTTGCTCCAAAAAAATGGTCAGAAGGAATTTTAGCAGATAATAATGATCGCTGGAGAACAGCTGCAATGACCATAGGGATAGGAGATTTTAGTGCTGGGTTTAATTTGTTTACGGGGGAACGTTTGAAAGAAACCTATGATAAAGGCTGGGATGATCAAATGATGGATTATGTTAAAAAGAATGGCCCTCTAAAAGGTGTTGCTGGTGCGAGATACCCACAAGGGTTTGCCTACGAACAGGGGCCTGCATACCGTTTAGGAGCAGCTTATGTAGGTTACAAAAACATGAGAATTGGAATAAATTCTGATAGATATATAAGGCATCCGATACAAAATATTGTAGCCCATGGTAATATATCTAAACAGCCTGGGTTTTTGGTATTGACACCAAATATTAATCCTTATTTTCAGTACAGAACAAAAAATCAATTTACATCATGGTAAAAAGGTATATAATATTACTTGGTTTATTATCAGTGAATTCTTGTATAAGCCAAAATAAATTAAAAGATGGGACAAAAGTGCCATCAAGTTCATATATTTTTTCAAATAAGAAAAATTTTTCTTCAAACATCTTAAATCACATAAATACTAATCATTTATATGAGTTGAAAGCTACCTATATGTGTGATTATAAATTAAATATAAAAAGAAAACTATCTCTAATGGGGGCATATTATTTACAATTTTATAATAATGGAGAGGTAAGATTCATGGATGCTTTAGAACCTAATCCTAATGTAACTGGATATAGAGGCGTAATCTATGTAAAAAATGGAAATTTTTATATTGATAAGGCTGCGCCTGTTTATACTTCGGGGAAAAACTTAGATATACATAAATATTTTCTAAAAGTAGATGGTGATTCTTTATTATTAAGGGAAGATAATAGCTTCTTTAGACAATCAGAATATATACTTCTTGTATACAAAAAATCAGGAAAAATTCCTGAGAATTGGAAGAAGTATAAGGCAGATTGGTAAACAAAATCTTCTCCTTATTAGCTACTATCAGTGCTGCTTTCCGTGTTGGAGACTTTGCTCTATCGGCAGGATTTGGGATCATGAATTACGGAGCTCATGCCGGAAGTGGAGAAAGCGGATGGGAGTTTAGGAAGTCTCTAATGGCTGGAACTTTAGGGAAGGAAGGAAATTTAGGCTTAATGCTGGGAACCAATATCTGGAGCGGTATGTATGAGCAGCAAACAGGTATTATAAGACTTGCAAGTGGGGATTTTTCGATGACTTATGAAAATGATGGAAGTCCGTTTGCTAAAGGCCCAAAAGGAACACATTTAGGAGACAATAATGACCGATGGAGAACAGCTGCAATGACGATAAACGTGGGTGATTTTCACGCTGGGTTTAACCTATTTACAGGTGAAAGAAGAAGTGAAAGCTATGCTGAAAATGGAGATAAATCTTGGGATGCACAAAGAATGAAAGAGGGACCCTGTTATAGCAACGGAGCATGTTTACCTCATAGCTATGTAGAAGAAAAAGGACCAAGGTATAGACTTGGAGCAGCGTATATCGGCTGGGGCAATTACAGAGTAGGTATAGATTCAGACAGATATATAAGACACCCTATACAAAATATTATGGCGCATAGCTGGTTATCTCCACAGCCAGGATTTGAAGTGCTTTCCACAAATATCAATCCTTATTTTCAATATCAAACAAGAAATAAATTTACGTCATGGTAAAAAATATAATAATATTATTAAGTAGCATTTTTTTCATTCACCCATATGCACAAACAAGAAGACTAGCAAATGGTACGAAAGTACTCACTAAGAAATATAAAAATATTGATAAATTTAATGAATTAGCATATAGAAATATAGACATTGATTATTTCTATAAACAAATTGACTACTATCTAAGTGATAAAAATTTTAATAAAAAAAGAGACTATGGAAGTAATGCTATTAGGAAAATTCAATTTTATAATAATGGACGCATTAGAATTCTAGGAATGGAAGACCCTGATCCAGAAAATGCGGGCATGAGAGGGATTATATATCTAAAAGATAATCATATAAGAATTGATACTCAAGGAGCTTCTCAAGATGGAGATATTTTTAAAATAACTTTTAAGGTGAAAATTGAAGGAGATAAAATTTATCTGTTAGAAATGCCTAATACATTATTATTTCAGCCTTCTGAATACAATTGTTATATATATCAAAAGGCAAAAAAAATTCCTGAAGACTGGAAGAAATACAAAGCAGATTGGTAATTTTTCATCTGCAAAGGCTAGGGCTTTGGAGCCAACGTCAGTGCCACTTTCCAGGCCGGAGACTTTGCTGTATCGGCAGGTTTTGGGATCATGAATTACAGAGCTCATGCCGGAAGTGGAGAAAGCGGTTGGGAGTTTAGGAAAGTCTGCGATGGTTAGTTATAACAGCAGAGACTTTGGAATTAGTTAGAAAAATTATAATCCGCTATTCTTCATAATTGGCAAGGCCACATGAACGAGTATAACGCTGTCTATAAGTGTACCACTCATTTTATAGACCATATTCATAACTTAAAATAATAACATGATAAGAAAGATTATATCATTGCTTCTTTTGATGGGCTTTCAGCTTCATTTTTCTCAAGACACTCTGAAGTCAGTTAATAACAAAGTTATTTTTCAGGAAATATATAAGAAGCCATTTGAAAAAGCAGGAAAGCAATACAAACTGAAAGATTATCGGCAGGTAATCACCAAAGAAGGAGCCCGAGCTTATGTCAGAAGAGCGAGAACCAACAAAACGATCGGGGAGGTCTTTGCCTTCAGCGGTGGATTTTGTATGGGCTACGGATTATTTCAGTCATTAGCGGGATCAAAATATCCGGCAGATAATAACAAATCCAGGGGGTGGACGATGGTAGGGATTGGAGCAGGAATTGTAGGGATCGGGTTGCCTTTTGCCCTTTCGGTTAACAAAAACCTGAGAAAAGCAGTGGATATAGAAAACGGAACGCCACCCCATACAGGACAACTAAATATGAACATTGGTACAAACGGTATTGGGCTGTCCTATAATTTTTAACTGTAATACCTCCAAAGAAATAACCTTCTCCCGAAAAACTGTTCCATTTTTTGGAGAAGGTCATTTTTCTTAATTTTAGGAGGACTTACACCATATAACCCAGTACCCTACTTGCCACAAAAACAATAGGGTGAGGATATATATTTACATCATGGTAATTAAAAGAATATTATTGCTTTTAGGTTGTATGGCTTGTGTTCAACAAAGTAAATTTCATGAAAAATGTGAGAATATTAGGCATATACCTGTTGCTCATGAGGCTTTTGACATAATTGATACTATATCTATTTATAAATTAGTAAAGAATTATGAATTATGGAATAAAAAGTCTTGGATTAGGCGATAGAGGAGATAGTTACCGCTCTGCTGCATTTAATAAGTATAGGTGATTTTTCTGCGGGTATTAATTTATTTACGGGATATAGAGGATTAGATAATCAAGAAGAGGAAAAAAAATCCATGATCTTAAATTCAAGAGGAAACCGCATAAATCCAATTGTTAATGAGACCGATGGTTATGGTAGAAAATTCAAATATGGTTTTACTAATGAAAAGATAGAATTAAAGAATAATACGTTTGTAAAAAAAGTATTGAAGAAATGATGAAATAAAAATAGTAAAAGGAGGAATTACAGGGATGACAATATCTGTTAAATGGAGGTCTGAGCAATTTAATAAATTCTATAGTTTTTCTGGGATGGAAATGAATGGTACCGGTTTTAGTGGAAATGGAATAGGAATAGGCTTTAGTACAGGAAGAATAAATCAGGTTGATATAGAATTGGGATATTTTCTGATACAAGTTTTAAAAGGAAATTAATTTATATAGGTTTGCGTTCTGCTTTAATACAGGTTTGTCAATCACAATATAGTGACTTTGTAACATCAGTCTGCTTTAATTACCCAGGAAAAAATTCAAAAAACATGACCGGAAAGAAATTTCCGGTCATATTAAACAAGATTAAGTGTAAAATTTAGCCTTTAAGGGCAAAAAAGGATAATTCAAATGTGTACAGATTTTTATTGATCTTAATCTATGTTTAATGGTATTGATAATAGTGGAATTTTATTTTTGTGTGCCATTATAGCTGTTTTACTCCGGTGAAACAGAGATTCCACGAGATTGTATTTATAAGGAATCATCGTCAGCAAATCAGGATTGGCCAGCCTGATTTCTTCTTCAATAGCCTTTATCACTTCAAAAGACTGTATCATTTTAAAGCTGTATTTGATATCATCCAGGTCATATCCGGAATTCAGATCGATATCGTGCATGACTTCAGTAAAATCTTCCAGACGTTCGCTTACATTAAATATTTCAATATCAGCGTTGAATTCATTGATGAAATTATAAATATCATTCATCGCAGACCAGGTTATATTTTTATGAGTATCATAGGCAAACAGGATTTTGTGAATGCCTGTATATTCTATATGATCAGGGATAATTAAAGTGGGTTTTTCAATACGATGAATCGTCTGGCCTACAAGAGTTCCCAAAAGTTTTTGCTCAATCGTTTTTTGAGTCATTCCCATGACAATAAAATCTCCGTTATGGGTATGTATGGCATTCTGAAGTTCTTCAATGAAATTACCTGAAGCCAGGTGATGATTAACCGGGATCCGGTACAGGTCACTCAATTCAGCGGCTTTATCAGCAATTTTTTTTTGATTCTTAAGCGTTTGTGCATAGAAAAATTCTGCAGAGGCCTGGGCATTCAGGGCATGTATGGACACACTCTGCAGAGTAAAGAGTATGAGTGTATATTCGTTTTCTTTAGCCATTGAAGCAGCATAATGAGTGGCATTTTCTGCTTCCTGGGAAAAATCTGTACAGACAATTATTGTTTTCATTTGTACCCAATTTGAATACGGCAAAATTATTATAGAAAAGAGCCGGATATATAAAAAATAAAGTGATATTGCATAAAACGATGTTGAAATGTCTTTTTCAGGTGATGAAACGTCACCTTTCATCTTATGCCATTTATTTAACGTTTCACATCCTGTTTTGGCGGTCTCATATAAAATAGACGCTACCCATCTAAAATCTATTTCTATATTTACATTCATAAAGTTCCTTATATGAGTCGGATTTCTAACATTAGAAAAAATATAATCCGGGGTAAGAAAATTCTTTCTGCGATGAAAAGAAGATTGGTGATATGGACGGTAGCCATTCTCACTTTCTGTATTTTTTCTTATCTTATGGATCCCTTTGACCCCGTTTGGGCGGGATATCTGGAATCACCTTTGAAAATGATCGCAGAAGACCTCTTGTGGGTATTTTTTTTCTCAGTAATCATTTCAGAAGTCAGCATATTCATAGATAGTATTCTGAACAGGCTGCTTCCCTGGAAGAACAGGACGGTGAAGAGATTGCTGATCCAATGTATTCTGCAGATCGTAGGGAGTATCCTTATCGTGATTATTGTTAATTTCATCATTGACAGTACTTCTGAAAGTCTTCCTGATATGGACTCCCGGAAGGAATATACATTATTGGGACAATGGGTAGCAACCAATATTATTATTTCTTTAATTATCAGTGCTTTCAATACAGTGGATTATTTATTGGCCAACTGGAAAGAAACGGCTATAGAAGCTGCTCAGCATAAATTAAGAGCTTCCAAACATAAACAGGCCGCTATGGCCGCAGAGCTGCAGGCACTTAAATTGCAGATTGATCCTCATTTTATTTTTAATAACCTGAGCGTATTGTCGGAACTTATTTTAGAAGACCAGCAGCTTGGTTATGAATACTCTGAAAAATTTGCAAAAGTATACCGGTACCTGCTTGTGAATTCCAGAAAAGACATTATTGCCGTAGAAGAAGAACTTAAATTTTTAGACTCCTATATTTTTTTGATTGAAAAAAGAATAGGGGATGGGGTGATATTTAAAATTAATATTCAGGATGAATACCGGTCTATGTATACCCTTCCGCTTTCTTTACAGCTATTGGTTGAAAATGCAATCAAACACAACCAGACTTCCAGAACCAATCCTTTGGAAATTCATGTATATACCCTTCCTACGGGAGAACTGGTGGTTGCCAATACCTTTTTGCCACTGATTAATAAGCCGGATTCCTCAGGAGTAGGGTTGACGAATGTCATCGCAAGATATGATATATTAGGCTATACAAAACCTGTCATAGAAAAAACTGAAGATAAATTTATCGTAAAACTCCCATTGATATGAAGCTGAACAAAATTTTAATAATTGAAGATGAAAAACCGAATGCAGACCGCTTAAAAAGACTTCTTCTAAAGTTAAGACCCCATGTAGAAATCTTATCAGTAGAAGATTCCATCATTTCTGCAGTGCACTGGCTTGAAAATAATGCTGCTCCGGATATGATTATGATGGATGTACGCCTGGCAGACGGATTGAGCTTTGAAATATTTAATAAATTTGAGATCAGAAGCCCTGTGATTTTTACGACAGCTTATGATGAATATGCGGTTCAGGCATTCAAATACAACAGTATAGACTACTTGCTGAAACCAATAGAAGAGGAAGAACTTGAGATCGCATTAAGACGCTATGAAACCTTCATAGAAACGGTCCCTTTTGTAGGAACGGCGATAGAAGGACTCCTTAATTATATCCAGCCTAAAGATTATAGAAAACGATTCCTGATTGCTCATCGGGACGGTTACAAAACCGTTTCAACCGAAGATATCCTGTATTTTTATACAGAACTGGGAATCAGTAAAGCCATGCTGAATACCGGAACCGTTGAAAATGTTCCCCAAACCCTGGAAGAGCTTGAGAAACAACTGGATCCCAAATTTTTTTTCCGGGCAAACAGGCAGTTCATTATTCATATTGATTCTGTAAAGCAGATTTTTAATCATTTTAATGGGAAGCTTAAGCTGGAACTGAGGAAACAACCTGATGTGGAAGTAATTGTAAGCCGCGAGAAGGCATCTGTTTTCAAATCCTGGATGGATTATTAGTTAATTTTAACCACAGATGACACAGATATGCACAGATGTTTGCGGATAATTTTTGTTTATGGATAAGCAGATACGCAGATTTACAAAAATCTATGATCTAGCTTATATGAACATCTCAACGCAACGCTTTTAACTTCAAAAACTGAAGTGTTTAAAAACTTTGGTTTATTTTAACCACAGATGACACGGATATGCGCAGATGATTGCGTGTAATTTTTGTTTATGTATAAGCAGACGGAGATTTACGACGAAAATCTATGATTTTTAAAACTTATGTGAACTTCTTAGCGCTATACTTTTTAACTTTAAAAACTATGGTGTTCAAAAACTTTGTGCTTTTGCGGTTTAATGAAAGAGCTTACTTATAGGCTAAATCGCCTGAATAGCTACTTTTCCCTTCATTTTTGGTATCATACGTTTCACCTGCGATTAATTACGTTTCACCTGATTTCTGCATCAGTATCCTTATGAGATGAACTTATTTTGCTCCTGTAAAATTTAAATCAAATGTTATGAATTACAGAAAAGGATATTGGGCTCTTCCCCTTATCACTGCAACAATATTGTATTCTTGTGGTTCGGGAAATGCTCAGGAAAATTCCCAACAAATGCCGGCCCTGCCTACAGATTTTATTCAGGTAAAATCAGGAGATGAAGATGTTTCTACCGGATATCCGGGGAGTATAGAAGGGCAGGATAATGTAGAAATAAAAGCTCAGGTTACCGGGTATCTTGAAGCGGTATATATCAAAGAGGGACAATACGTTAATAAAGGACAGACATTGTTCAGGATTAATCCATCAGTGTACAATGAGCAGGTTAATACAAATCAGGCGGCCTTAAAAGCGGCCCTGGCAGCACAGGAAACAGCAAGGCTGGAAGTTGAAAAGTTAAAACCGCTTGTAGAGGGAAAAGTAGTTTCCGATATGCAGCTGAAAACAGCACAGGCTAACCTTAAAGCTGCTTCAGCACAGGTAGCTCAGGCACAGTCTTCATTAGGATCTTCAAAGATCAATGCTGGTTTTACTTACATCAAAGCACCTGTAAGCGGGTATATCGGAAGAATTCCCAACAGGATAGGGAATCTTATCAGCCCTTCCGATGCGTCACCTTTGACAACACTTTCGAACATCAATACAGTGAATGTTTATTTCTCCATGAATGAAGCCGATTTCATAGCCCATAGCAGAGCTGCAGCATCAGGAAATAATACGGGAAATGTAGATCTTATTCTGGCAGATGGCTCCATGTATTCTTTGAAAGGAAGACTGGAAGCCGCCAGTGGAAATTTCGACAGAACTACCGGAAGTATACAGATGAAAGCTGTGTTTCAGAATCCGGATAAATTGTTGAGAGCCGGAGGTACAGCGAGAGTAATGATTCACAATGCGTTGGACGGTGTTGTTAAGCTCCCGAAAACTTCAGTGAAAGATATTCAGGATAAATACTTTGTATATAAACTGGAGGGAAAGGATAAAGTGAAGATGACCCAGATTAAAGTTTCGGGAAGTACCACACAGGATTACTTTATAAAAGAAGGAGTGAATGCAGGGGACAAGATCGCAATTAACAGAATTGATGCCCTTACCGATGGGGCACAGGTTGTCGCTAAAGTGGTTCCTTCAAAATAATTTTTATAACCATTCTTAGATTATTCGAAAATGTTAAAAAAGATAATAGACCGTCCTGTACTGGCGACGGTGATATCCCTTATCATTGTTATTTTAGGGATCATAGGATTAAACCAGCTGGCGGTGACCAGGTTCCCGGATATTTCACCACCCACGATTACCGTTTCAGGGTCATATCCCGGAGGAAACAGCGAAACAGTGATACGTTCCGTAGTAACACCGCTGGAAGAACAGATCAACGGGGTGGAGGATATGAGCTATATGAAATCCACCGCGAGTAATGATGGTACATTTACCATTTCTGTTATTTTCAAACAAGGGGTAAATGCAGACCAGGCTGCAGTAAATGTACAGAACAGGGTACAGCAGGCCACTCCGATACTTCCGCAGGAAGTTATACGGATGGGGCTAACCACTTCTAAACAGCAAAACAGTATGGTGCTGATCTTCAATATCTATACAGAAGATAATAAACAATATGACGAAACATTCCTTCAGAACTATGCCAATATCAATCTTATCCCCCAGATTAAAAGGGTAAAAGGAGTAGGGCAGGCGCAGATTTTCGGGGTTAAAGATTACTCGATGAGAATCTGGCTTAATCCACAAAAGATGTCATCGTATGGCCTTGTTCCCGCGGATGTTTCCAATGCCATTGCAGATCATAGTCTGGAATCTGCTCCGGGTAAACTGGGAGAAGAGTCTGATGCGGCATTGGAATATGTGATCCGGTACAAAGGAAAAAAGAATACACCGGAACAATATGAAAATATGATCGTTAAAAATGATGGAACAAATGTAATCCGGCTTAAAGATGTAGCCCGTGTAGAATTCGGGTCTATCAATAACAGTGGAGACAACCTTTCCAACGGAAGGAATGCCGTTACCGTAGCCATCATGCAAACCACAGGATCAAATGCCAATGAAATTGAAATAGGCGTTAATAAAGCCATTGACCAACTGGCAAAATCATTTCCTCCAGGGATAAAATATACCAAGGTAATGAGTACCAAAGAAAGATTGGATGAAGCAACGGGGCAGGTGAAATCTACCTTGTTGGAAGCATTTATCCTTGTATTCATTGTAGTGTTTATTTTCCTGCAGGATTTCAGGTCTACCATTATTCCTGCGATTGCAGTTCCTGTGGCGATTGTCGGTACTTTCTTTTTCCTTCTGGTGTTAGGATTTACCATTAATGTACTGACGCTTTTTGCCCTTGTACTGGCTATTGGTATTGTTGTGGATGATGCTATTGTAGTAGTGGAGGCTGTTCACAGTAATATGGAAGGAACTGACCTTTCGGGAAGAGACGCAACGCACAAGGCAATGAACGAAATTACAGGAGCCGTAATCTCTATTACCCTTGTCATGTCTGCGGTATTTATTCCTATCGGGTTTATGTCGGGATCTGCAGGATTGTTTTATAAGCAGTTTGCTTACACTTTGGCCATTGCTATTATCATTTCAGCGGTTAATGCATTAACGTTGACTCCGGCTTTATGTGCGGTATTCCTGAAAAACCATCATGCAGAAGAAGGCGGAAAAACCAAAGGATTCGGACAACGGTTTGCTGTGGCATTCAATGCAGGATTCAATAACATGACGAACCGCTATGCAAAAGGGGTGAAGTTCTTAATCGGACGCAAATGGATTGCTGCAGGATTAATTGCCGGTATTATAGGATTATCTGCATGGTTGCTGTCAAGTACAACCAAGAGCTTTGTTCCTATGGAAGACGATGGATTCTTTATTTATTCATTAAGCATGCCACCAGGAACAGGGTTGACAAAAACAACGGAGGTTTCCAATAAAATCAATACCATTTTAAAAAGTGTGGAAGCAGTTCAGGAAAACACGTCCATTACAGGATTTAACCTGTTAAGCAACAGTGCCGGTCCTGCGTATGCGATGGGATTTGTAAAATTGAAGCCGAAAAAAGAGAGAGGTGCCGTTCAGGATATTGATGAGATTATGAATATTGTGAATGGAAAACTGTCCGGAATCAAGGAAGGAAGTGTAATGAGTTTCAGAATGCCACCGGTAGAAGGATACGGAGTAACTAATGATGCAGAAATCGTTCTTCAGGATCGTATGGGAAGAGATCCACAGGTTCTTAAGGCTAAGGCAGATGATGTCATCGGACAGCTGATGCAGCTTCCTGAGGTAGCCTATGCATATACGATGTTCAGGGCAGATTACCCTCAGCTGGAGCTTGAAGTAAATGAAGACAAGGCAAAACAGCTGGATGTCAGTGTGGCTAATTTGCTGGGAACGGTACAGACGTATTTCTCAGGAGACCAATCCCAGAACTTTTCAAGATTCGGAAAATTCTATAGGGTGAATATTAAAGCAGACGGGGTTTTCAGAATGGACGAACAGGCTTTCAATGATATTTTTGTGAAAAACGCTAAAGGAGAAATGGTTCCCGTAAACACCCTGATTACTTTGAAAAAAGTCTATGGCCCCGAATCAGTTCAGCGATACAATCTTTATAATTCATTGAACATCAATGTGGTGCCGAAGCCGGGTATAAGTAACGGAGCTTTAATGGATAAAATAGAACCTACATTGAATAAACTCCCGTCCGATTATAGCTTTGAATGGACCGGATTGAGTTTAGAAGAAAAATCAGCAGGAAATCAAACTGTTGTTATCCTTGGATTATGTTTGCTTTTCGTGTATCTGCTCCTCGCAGCACAGTATGAGAGCTATATCCTTCCTCTGGCTGTAATGCTATCCATTCCGACAGGAGTAGTAGGGGCATTCCTGGGGATAAAAGCTATTGGCTTCGACAACAATATTTATGTACAGGTAGGATTGATTATGCTTATCGGATTACTGGCAAAAAATGCCATTCTTATCGTGGAATTTGCTATACAGCGCAGAAAATCAGGGCTATCCATCATAGATTCAGCATTGGAAGGAGCAAAGGCCAGGCTGCGTCCCATTATCATGACCTCACTGGCTTTTATTGTAGGGATGATTCCGCTGATGCTTTCTACAGGAGGAATGGCTTCAGGAAATAAATCAATCAGTGTGAGCGCTGCCATTGGGATGTTGAGTGGAGTTGTTCTGGGCGTATTTGTAATCCCTGTGTTATACATGTTCTTTCAATATCTGGATGAAAAGTTTTCATCAAAAAAGAAGTATCCTGTACTACAAAAACAATTGTCAAATGAGAATATTTAATATAAAGAATTTCCTTATTTCAGGCGCAATGGCATCATTAATGGTGTCCTGTGCCGTAGGGAAAAAATATACAAGAACAGATCTTCAGGTTCCTGAATCATATAAAGAACCGGTGCAGGTAACAGGAGATACCGTAGTTCTTCCCTGGAAAACGTTCTTCAAAGATCCTAAGTTGATAGGGTTAATCGATAAAGCACTGGCCAGAAATAATGAGGTGAATATTGCCTTAAAAAATATAGAACAGCTGGATCTGATCTATAAGCAAGCTAAGTTATCCCTCATGCCAACCCTGGACTTCAGCGCAGGAGCCAATAGAAGCTGGGCCTCTAAGAACAGTCTCAACGGCTCTCTGAATGAACAGTTTTTAGGAACAAAATATATTGATGATTTTAATGCAACCCTTAGGCTTTCGTGGGAAATAGATATCTGGGGGAAAGCTAAAATGCAGAAGGAATCAGCAGCTGCTGAATACTTTGCCCAGAAAGAGAATTTAAATGCGATTAAAAGCCGCATTGTGGTTCAGGTAGCACAGGCTTATTACAATCTGATAGGCTTGGACGAACAGCTGAAAATTGCCGAACAGAATATCGAATTGAGCAATAGTACGCTTACCATGATGAAACTTCAGTTTACGGCAGGCCAGATCAATTCACTGGCAGTACAGCAGTCGGAAGCTCAGAAAAAAACAGCTGAACTATTGATTCCTTTGGCAAAGCAGAATATTTCAATTCAGGAAAATGCATTGAGTATCCTTTGTGGAGAATATCCCACCAAAATTGAAAGAGAAGGAAACCTGAAAGATATGATTCCTGAAAACAAGCTTTCAGAAGGCCTTCCTGCACAGCTATTGAGCCGCAGACCAGATCTGAAGGTTGCCGAATATAACGTCATCAGTCTGAATGCAAAAACAGGATTGGCAAAAGCCGCCATGTATCCAAGCATCAGCCTGAGCCCGCAGATTGGTGTGAATTCTAATAAGTTTAATAGCTGGTTTGATATTCCGGGCTCCATCACGAAAGCCATTGCGGCAAATCTGGTTGCTCCGGTTTTCCAGAAAAAGCAGTTGAAAACCACTTACAAAACCGCATTGATAGAGCAGGAAAAAGCGGCAATCAACTTTAGGCAGGCGGTAATGACGGCTGTAGCTGAAGTTTCTGATGCCATGGCAAAATCTAAAGGTTCTTCCGAAAGATTACTGCTTCTGGATCAGAGGACAGCCATTTTAGATAAAGGAATTAACGATGCGCTTAAGCTGTACAAAAGCGGTATGGCTACTTATCTGGAGGTTATTACCGCACAGAATAACAAACTTCAGAATGATCTGGAAATGATCAATGTAAGTCTTGAAAGGCTCAATGCCGATGTAGAATTGTACAGGGCATTAGGAGGAGGAGCTGAATAATCAGGAATGAAATAAGATATAATTTAGGGGAGGTTACAAATGTAGCTTCCTTTTTTTTAATAAAATATCTGTTGATTATCAGAATTTTATAAATTATTTACATTTTTTTTTAAAATTTCATGCAAGATTTTTGTAAAAAGAGATTTATATCAGTGAGTACTCGAAATAATGAATGTTTAATGAAAAAAATAATGCAATGAAAAAATATACAGTACCCAGGCTTTTATTGGTGGTTCTTATTATGCTGACAGGTTTGTCTTTATTCTCATGTAATAGTGATAGCCCTGAAATCCCACCGGTAAAGCTGGAAGATATTAAAGGAAATTATAAAGCGAGACTTATTACCATACAGGGAAATTTCAGGACAGAGAAAATTATAGGTTTTACAGTAAAGAAAGACACTATAGCATTTGAAGACTTTCCGGTAAGTGAAATTGTAAAATCGGTGATAAAGGATCCGGCAAAGGCTGAAGCCGCCATTAAGGCAATGGGCAAGGTGAAATATGATCTTCAATATAATGCAACAGTCAATGCAGGGAATAATGTGCTGGAGCTTACATTTACCCCTAAAATAATGGAACTTCAGATTCCTGTTGACGGAACGAATAAAAAAGCAATGGTACTATTAAATGCCAAGCAGAAAGGTTTTTATGTAGGAATGGATCAATCATTGAGATTTGCCTTTTCAGCGGATAAAATAACAGTAGACGGGTTGGAAATCAGTCCCTATGATGCCATTAATTATAATCTTCCGTTTTGCATAAAGAATTAAATTATCAGAAATGGATTGCATTTTATCCGGTGCAATCTATTTTTGCTTCACATTTTTAATCAGTATTTAACCGGATAGGGCTGCAGTACATGGAAGAAAATAAAGAACAGATTTTACTAGAACGTCTTCTGATGAAGGATGAAGCTGCCTGGAAGGAACTTTTCGGAGCTTATTCCGGAAATCTGACCTATGTCTGTTCCCGGTATATTGCTGAAAAGGAAGATGTACATGATGTTCTTCAAAACAGTTTTATCAAAATGTTTCATTCCATAAAATCATTTGAATTCAGGGGAAGTGGCTCGTTAAGAGCCTGGATGACAAGAATTGTTGTTAATGAGTCATTACAATATATAAAACAGAAAGCAGATTTCAGATCAACTATCGAAGTGGAAGACCTTCCTGAAATACCCAATGAAGAAGAACCGGATTTTGAAGAAATTCCAAGAGCCGCCATTATGAAAATGATACAATCTCTTCCGGATGGATATAGAACGGTTTTTAACCTGTATGTTTTTGAAAAGAAGAGTCATAAAGAAATTGCCAACATCTTGGGAATCGCGGAAAACTCTTCCGCATCACAATTTCACCGTGCCAAAGGATTGCTTGTTCAGAAAATAAAAGAATTTAAAAATGTCAAAAAAACACAATATGAATAGTGAATGGCTAAACAATCTGCACCGCAGAATGGAAGACCATGAGATGGAGGTTCCGGATGGATTGTGGGATGACATCAGGGATGAATTATTCTCTGAAGAACATGAAATGAAAGGTGTTGCCGGGCTTAGTACTGAAAATCACACGAAAAATAATGCAGCAGGACACAGGCAAAAGAGCAGGACCCTGATGTACCGTATCGGAGGAATGGCAGCGGTTGTAGCCGGATTGGTTTTTTTAGTGATGAACCTGTTTCCGGAAAAAAATGATAAGCCTCTTTCTGGCCTTACTTCAGATTTACAAAAAGAGAGAAGAAAAAATGGTCTTGCAGAAAACCTTACAAATAATGTAAAACCGGAAGCAAGGACGAATCCTGATATTTCACTGACAAAAAATAGTCTTGCTGAAACAAAGGCCGGAAATATTGCAGGTCAAGGATATTATAAAACAGTCCTGAAAAAAGAAAATAAGGATAATGATGGAGCAGCCCGGGAGATAATTGCCATTCAGGAGATAGCAAAAGATTCCCGTAAGGAAATTCAAATAGCTCAAAAACAAACCGGGGCAGATGAAGTAAGCGGTAAAGAAGCGAAAGAAGAGATATTTAAACAGGAAAAATATACTGATAACAAGAAGAATCCGGTTACATCTAAAGCTAAAAAGTCCTGGATGTTGGGAATGCTTACGGGAAATGTTTCTTCCAACACGGCAGAACAGCAGTTTCCGGGATATGCTTCGATGAACGGAAAACCAATGACTGTAGAACAGGTGTGGAGCACTTCAGCATATGAAGACGATCCACTGACAGCAGTATTATTGGCAAACCAGAGCCAGCCGGTAGAAGCCAAGATCCGGCATAGAATACCGGTTACTTTTGGTCTTTCCCTGTATTACAGCTTAGGAAAAAAATGGGGAATAGGGACGGGGCTCAACTATACCAAACTGGTGTCTGATCTTCATTCAGGAAGTACGGCCAACTATATTAAAGGTCAGCAAACCGTCCATTATATTGGAATTCCTGTGCAAGTCAATTATAATGTAATCCGAAAAGGGAAATTCACAGGCTATGTCACAGGAGGAGCATTGGTGGAGAAGCCTGTATCAGGAAGCCTTACGACAACCTATATCGTCAATGATGAGGTTAAAGAGACTTCAAAAGAGCGTTTAGACGACAAACCTTTGCAGTTTTCGGTAAACACGGCGGTTGGGCTTCAGCTAAAAGTTATTGACCGTTTTGGCGTCTATGCAGAACCGGGAATTGGGTATCATTTCAAAGATGACCGCTCACCCAATACGATCTATAAAGAAAAACCTTTGCAATTCAACCTGAAGTTTGGAGTCAGGATACTGCTTGACTGATAGCAGAGGATAACCATTTAAAACAAAACTTAAATATTAACATATGAAAACAAACTTAATTTTTTTTGCCGTAGTGCTATTCGGCATCCTGAATATAAAAGCACAGTGTAATCCTACCGTTACCAGTCCCAGGTTAGGGCTGGTTTATCAGGATAAAATTTTATTCTGTAATACGGAAAATGAAGTGCTTTCTACCCAGACCTACAGCAATTACCAGTGGTATAAACAACAATGGACCTGGCAGACCCCCAATACAAATCCCTGGGTAGCGATTCCGGGAGCAACATCGCAACAATTGACAATTAATGGTTACGATGATCAGCTGTATTATTTTAAAGTTGCTGTTACAGAAGGAGACTGCACGGCAGAAAGCCCGGCCATCATGGCAGACGGATATGTTTACGGACTTCCTTCTATGATCTCTACATTTACTCCCGGCACTTATGAAGAAATCGGACCCGGAGAATTTAACATATGTACAGGAGCTTCCGTGAAATTCGACAACACATTTCCTGCCGTATATGGTATTCATACATGGTTTAAATGTTTCCCAGGCAATATACCCCCATCTGCTAATGATCCTTGTATCATCAGCGGGGTGACAGGAGACTCTTATACGGCTACTGAATCAGGCGAATATGGCTTTTATGCATGTACGGAATACTGCCCTGACCAATGCGAATTCTTGGGAACCAATTCTTTCGTGAAATTAAACTTTGGTGAATGGGATTTCTGCAAAAGTTTAGGAACAGGAGAAATAAAAACCAAGGGGAACAACTTAAAGGTATACCCGAATCCTACGGTACAATTCCTTTATATCGGAAAAGAGTCTGATAAGATATATAAGGAAGTCTCTATCATTGATATGACTGGAAGACTGATCCTTAAAAAAAATGATCATAAGTACAATGAGCCTATTGATGTAAGCAGCCTTGCGCCCGGAAATTATATGATTATTTCCAAAAGCTCAGATGGGAAAAATGAATTTAAAAATAAGTTTATCAAAAAATAAGATTAATAGGATTAAATAATCTTTTCATTAGTGTTTAGTTGTGGTTAGATCGGTGCAAATTTTTTGTGCCGATCTTTTATTTAAATCTTGAGTGAAAAACATGAAATCCTGGTTTTGATATTTTAAAAAATAATGCGTCATGATTTGGCGTATCCGGAAAATATATTTGTAATTAATCTTAATTATTAAATATTAAAAAATGAGTTATTTAGAATTTAATGATCCCTTTACAGGGGAATGGACCTCTTTCATGGAGGCGGTAGAAACTTATAATGGTAGCCCGATCACCGATATGTTGTGTCAGGAAATGGATGAAATATATAAGAAAGTCAACAATAAATATTACCGGCGGGTAATTGCTGACGGAAAAATCAATGTTAAATGGTTCGGGGCTATTGGAGATGGAGTGAATGACGAGTATATATATTTTACAAAAGCATTGAAGTTTATTGCAGATATAGGAGGGGGAACATTATATGTACCTGCGGGGAAATATAAATTAAGCCATGTGGATTGTGAAACAAAAAAATTCTCAAATATTACTATACTTGCTTATGGAGCCGAATTTATTCAGGACATTGGCACTAAAACCGAGTTTATTGTTCCGGTAACGCCGGAAAATCCTGAGGGGAAGATTTATACCTATGGAAGATATCGTGCCGCAGATGGAATGTTTGTATTTGATGCCAAAGTTTCAATGCAGACCGATGACTCTAATTCCATAAAGAATATCAAGTTTATTGGGGCAAAGTTTATTTCCAATGTTAAACAGTATGGTTTCGATGAACTACTTCACCATGTTTGTATGCACGGGGTATCTAATGTTACTTTTGAATATTGTTCTTTTATAGGATTCTTAGGCGATGGAGTTGCTGTTTGCAGAGGTTTGCGTGAAGACGGAATCAGAGATGCCTATAATAAAGATGTCAATTTTTATAAATGTAATTTTGACGGTATAAATAATAATAACAGACAGGGAATTTCCATCTATTATTGCGATGGGTTCAGTATAGATTTTTGTAATTTCGAAAATATCTGCAGACCGGATATGATTGGAGCTGTTGATATAGAGTCAGATACATCTAATACTATTTCCAGAAAAGGGGTTATATCAAATTGTAGTTTTAAAAATATCGGCGGAGGTAACGGAGCTGTTACTATATTCTTAAGAAATTATGACGGATCAGAAGAGAAAATTTCTCATTTAGGTTATATTATTGATAATTGTGATTTTGATAAGGTTGTAACCCCCTTATCCGTAATCGGAAATAATAATTTTATGTCCTCTCCTTCAAATTATGGCGTGGTGTTTCAAAATAACAGATGTTTCAATATACAGGGAGCTGCTGATTTACGCAAAGCATTTGGTGTATTGTTTTACAATAACCTGTTTAGAAATGTTATCTCGGAAACGATGACCGTAATACGGGCCGAAGGAGGTAAAAATATAACTTTTGAGAAAAATACTTTTGATGGGTGTAACAATGCGGCAGGATTAGCATTTGTTGGTACTACTAAAAATATCAGCTTTATACAGAATCAGTTTTATAACTTCTCAGGGACATTTATAACAATCAACGATCCAGGCGGAATTGGAAAAATTATAGGAAATGAATTAGTTTCTTCAGTAGTAGATGTCCAGCATCCGCTTGTGACTGGTTCTTCAGCAACTCCGGAAAAACTTACCAATGCTGTTGTAAAGGACAATGTATATGGAGAGAATATTTCACCTGTGAATCTGTATTTTTTTCTTAATGCCAATAATGCCCCCACTTTAGATAGTATTACTCCTGATAAAGTTATGTATGGAGAAAGCCAGTGTCAAATGACGGGAACCATGCCTTCAGGATTTCTTGGAGACCCAACTGTTATGGCTAAAATGTCTCGTGAGAATATCGGGAATAATTATTATCCCCATGTCTATCAAACAATATATCCATCTCCCGATAACCATGGGAATATTTGGAGAAGACAGGCTATCAATCAGACAACTTGGGGTGCTTTTGTCCAGATCCCATAGTAAAAAATAAAATTTTTATATTCCGAACATGACTTCGGAATATTTTTTTGTAATTATTTCATGGGTTCATTCTAAAATACGATTGGTTTATAGGATATTGTCAACATAAACCTTTGTTTTTAAAAATAGAATATTAATTACATTTACCGCAAAAACACCCATGCTGATTAAAATTTATGGCAGCGCCATTCACGGAGTTGCTGCGCAAACAATTACTATTGAGGTCAATATTGATACCGGTGGAGTAGGGTATCATTTGGTAGGCCTTCCTGATAATGCCATTAAAGAAAGCAGCTATAGGATATCTGCCGCCTTGAAGAATGTTGGCTATAAAATTCCCGGTAAGAAAATTACTATTAATATGGCACCCGCAGACCTTAGAAAAGAAGGCTCTGCTTATGACCTGAGTATTGCCATTGGCATTTTGGCAGCTTCAGATCAGATCCTTGCCGAAGATATTCAGCAGTATATCATTATGGGAGAGTTATCCCTGGATGGCAGTCTGCAACCGATTAAAGGAGTATTGCCCATTGCCATTCAGGCCAGGGAAGAAGGTTTCAAAGGAATTATTCTTCCCATTCAGAATGCGAAAGAAGCCGCTATTGTGGATGATCTTGAGGTGTATGGTGTACAGAATATTAAGGAAGTTATTGATTTCTTCAACGAAGGAAAAGCTATTGAAAAAATAATATTAGACACTCAGAAAGAATTTCATGAAAAGATCAATGACTTTCCATTTGACTTTTCTGAAGTAAAAGGCCAGGAAACAGCAAAAAGGGCCATGGAAGTAGCCGCTGCAGGAGGGCATAATATTATCCTGATAGGCCCTCCCGGAAGTGGAAAAACAATGTTGGCTAAAAGGGTTCCCAGCATCTTACCTCCATTGACAATAAAAGAAGCGCTGGAAACAACAAAAATACATTCCGTAGCAGGGAAAATTGGAGCAGAGGCATCTTTAATGACTGTTCGTCCCTTCAGGTCCCCTCATCATACCATTTCAGATGTAGCTTTGGTAGGCGGTGGAAGCTATCCGCAACCCGGAGAAATTTCTCTTGCCCATAATGGTGTACTTTTTCTCGATGAAATGCCGGAGTTTAAGCGGACCGTATTGGAAGTTATGAGACAACCTTTGGAAGACAGGGAAGTTACCATTTCAAGAGCCCGGTTTAGCGTAAATTATCCGGCAAGTTTTATGTTGGTAGCCTCTATGAATCCCAGTCCTAGCGGTTTTTTTCCTGATGACCCCAATAATACTTCCTCCGTATACGAAATGCAACGATATATGAATAAACTTTCAGGTCCTCTCCTGGACCGTATTGATATTCACATTGAAGTGCAGAAAGTAGAATTTGAGCAGCTTTCCGAGAAAAGGAAAGGAGAGAGCAGTAAAGCAATACGGGCGCGTGTGTTGAAAGCAAGGAATATTCAGAATGAACGGTATAAATACCTTAATATCAGTTGCAATGCCCAGATAGGACCCAAAGAACTTGAAGCTTTCTGCGAGCTGGATGAAACTTCTTTTAACCTCATCAAATTAGCAATGGAAAAGCTAAACCTTTCCGCCAGGGCTTATGATCGGATCTTAAAGGTAGCGCGAACAATAGCAGACCTTGAAGAATCCGAAAAAATTCTTTCACATCATATCTCTGAAGCCATTCAGTACCGAAGTTTAGACAGGGAATTCTGGAATGCCTGATCTGCATTTTATTATTTATAGTTAATGATAAATTCCTTTTCAATAAAGTTATTATTGGATTTTAATTCCCGTTGGGCTTCTATAGTCATCTGTTTGAAATCGACAGATATCTTATTCCCGTGCTCATCAATAAGAGTAGGCATATTTCCCCCTTTCATATCGGCTAAAGGGTCCGCATATTCCTGAAGCTTTAGCTGAATGTATTTCTTTTTATCAATCAACAAAGGTTTTTCTCCAAAAAATGTTTCTACAATTCCTGAGGTGTTGTATTCTTTATCCAGCACCTTATTTCTGACCAGAGTAAAATGATAATAACGCCGGTCATCATATATTTCCAGAATCATCCCCGGCAGTCCGCGGAACTTATAGGGACCTTCCGGAAAAGGAATGCTTTCTGCAAACCATGCGGTCCATTGTCTTCCACCAAAATGTGTCCTGGCAGCCTGAACTTTTATGGAGCCCATCATTTTGGTTTCCGGCAGAATAGACCATTTCATTTCATCATGGCTTTTCAATTGTACGGGAGTTGACCCTGCAGAAAGATAATTGATATTATCAAAGCTGTTTCTGTCTCTTTTGATATAATGGTATAATTGTGTTCTCTCATACCTTGATTCTGAGCTCACATTTTTTGTAATACTATCATTCTTATAATCGATCAATGAAAAATATTTTACAGATTTGGGATTAATATCTGTAATAAAAAATTCTTTAATTTCCTGATTGGCAATAGTGTCTGGTTTAAATTTTAATTCATAATAAAATCTGTTGCTTTGTGCATATACCATTGAGCTTGCCAGAAGAAGAAAAACGAATCTGATCATAAGTGTCTTTTTCTACATACTACCAAAAAGCAAACCCTTTTCTAACGTATGACTGGTATTTTCGCGACATTATAAAAAAATAACAAAAACATTATTTTTTTTAACATCATTTAATTTAAAAATTAATGTTTTTTTCATTTGTTGCTGTAATACAGTTGCTTATGTCTTTTGCTTTATGGATTTAAAATTATTAATTCGACAATATAATATAATGTAGAAATTATGTAACACTTTATCCAAATTATTATGTTAAATTTAATTTTCAAATTATTAAAATTAATTCATTATGAAAGATTAAGTCAATGCATATTTGTTTATTTGGTGTATTTACAATAAAAAATACGAAAATAAACTGTCTTTTTGATAGTAATAAATAAAGCTTTAGCATTATTTATAGTTCTACTGAATAAGTAGATCCTTTAGTCTTTCCGATATCTACCTTGCTACCGTAAAATTGCAGTTAATCAGTTAGCTGTGCCTATCCTTTATGTCTGTTTGTTTTATTTAAAGCTGCTCACATTCAGGAATGAACTGCTATTATGGTAGATGCGGATATTAGAAGACATACATTAATTACTAACCATGAATTACATTAATTTATTACAAATGCCAAACACAACACCTACACTAGAAACACAACCATCAGGAGCAACTGTATTGCTGTCTTCGGAAGACAGGGAAAAGCTTTTACAAAAATTTAATATGACCGGCTGGGACTACCTGCAGGAAGAAACATTAGAATCTCTCTTCAGGAATCAGGCACGTCGCCATCCCGATAATATTGCAATTGTATACCAGCACCAGACAATGACTTATAAAGAATTGGATGAGCGAAGCAACCAGCTCGCCAATGCATTATTAGATAAAGGAATAAAAGAAGGAAAATATGTCCCGGTATGGCTGGACCGTTCTCTGGAATGGGCAATAGCCGTTCTTGGAATTATTAAAACAGGAGCAGCCTATGTACCCATAGATCCTGCCTATCCGGTAAAAAGAGTAGAATATATTCTTTCAGACACTTCTGCAGAGTTTATTATTACAAACCATTCATTAGGTGAACAGCTGACAAAAAGCGGGAAAACAAAAATTTTCGAACTGGAGCAAATGAGCAGCCTGGATTCCTGGTCCTCAAATGATCCGGCCCTTAAGGTGAATCAAAATGCCTTAGCTTACACCATTTATACTTCGGGCTCTACAGGAAAGCCCAAAGGAGTTATGATTACACATCATACCATTCAGCATTTAGTAACCTGGCATAATCATCATTTCCATGTTGATCACACCTCACACTTAAGTTTGGTGGCAGGGCTGGCATTTGATATATCCGTATGGGAGTTTTGGTCGGCACTTACTTCGGGAGGCACTATTTTTATAGCAGATAATGAAGAAAGGACCAATGTATCTGCTTTAGTGGATTATTACCGTAAAAACCGGATTACCCATGGCTTTGTTCCTTCCGTGCTGGCACCGGCAGTTGTGGATAGTACCCGGAACTATAATGATTTGACATTGAAATATCTCTTTACGGGAGGAGAAAAGCTCAAACCGGTACTCACAACAGAGCTGAACTATGAATTGATTGATTATTATGGTCCTACAGAATGTACCGTGTATGCCACCTTTAAAAAAGTTAAAGACGTCAACGGGCAGTATGTATCCTCAATTGGAAAACCGATAGCGAATGCCAAAGCTTATATTTTGAACGAAAACCTGGAAGTATTACCGGTAGGCGCCGTGGGTGAGCTATTTATTGGCGGAAATATCTTGGCTAAAGGATACCTGAATAATGAAGAGCTTACAGCCGCTAAATTTATTGCCAATCCATTTAAAGAAAATGAAAAACTATATCGGACAGGAGATCTCGCCAGATGGCTTCCCGACGGTGATATTGAATTTCTGGGAAGAATGGATAATCAGGTAAAAATCCGTGGATTCCGGATTGAGCTGGGAGAAATAGAGCGTAGTCTTACTCAGGATAAAAATATCCGGGAAGCCCTGGTGATCACAAAAGATACAGTAAATGGAAATAAATATCTGGTGGCGTTCGTTGTGGCAACACCCGGAGCTGAAAAAGACGGTACTTCTGTTAGAAATCAACTGAAAGAAGAGCTGCCGGGGTATATGATTCCGGCCCAGATCATTTTTATAGATAAGATTCCTTTAACGGCAAATGGTAAAACAGATATCCGGTCTTTAAGGGATCTTGCAGATAAAGAAGCCAGAGATCTGATTTCATTGGAACCGCCAACCAATGAAACCGAGAGAATAATAGCAGACATCTGGTCTTCAGAATTGGAACGTCCGGTTATTAATATAACGGATAACTTTTTTGATATCGGAGGAAACTCTCTTTTAGTAGCGGTGGTAGCCGTTGCACTGCAAAGAAAATTGGACATGAAGGTTTATCTGAGGGATATTTACCAATACCCGGTACTGCAGGATCTTTCGGAAGTATTGATCAACAGGGCCAAAGCATTCAGAGAGGCAGCACCCGTAGAAGATGTAGAACCTTACGTGGAATTACAACAGGATGTGTATCTGGCTCCCGGAACTGTTTTTGCAGGAGGCTTCGATCCAAAACAGATGGAAAACCCGGCCGTCATTTTCTTAACCGGAGTGACAGGTTTTGTGGGGATTCACCTTTTACAGGAGCTTCTGGATACCACACAAGCGGATATTTACTGTCTGGTAAGAGCTGAGGATGAATTCCATGCTATGGAGAAAATAGACCGTTGTTTTAAACAATATCATATCCCTCAAAAACATGAACAAAAATCCAGGATTATTCCCGTAATAGGTGATCTTGCCCTCCCTGCATTAGGTCTTTCGGATGACAAATTCAAAATGCTGGCAACAAAAGCTGATCTTATTTACCATTCCGGAAGCTCCGTGAATTTTATCGAACCTTATTCTTATATGAAGGCTCCGAATGTGGAAGGATTGAGAGAGATTATAAAGCTTGCCGGAGCCGAAAGGACCAAATGTCTCGCCTTGTTGTCTACAATTTCTGTATATAGCTGGGGGCATATATTCACAGGCAAAAAAGTGATGCTTGAATCCGATGATATCGAACAAAATATCCTTTCGGTAAGCAAAGATATCGGATATGTCAGAAGTAAATATGTGATGGAAGCAGTAGCAGATCTGGCGGCAAAAGAAGGATTGCCTTTGATTACCTACCGTCTCGGCTACGCCATGTGTCACAGCGAAACAGGCGCCAGCGCACCTTATCAATGGTGGTCCGGACTGGTGAAAAACTGTGTAGAATTTCAGTCCTATCCTGCACTTACAGAACTCAGAGAGGGATTAATCACTGTAGATTATATGACAAAAGCAATGGCCCATATTACAAAAAATAAGGACGCTATAGGGAAAAAATTTAACCTCATTGCAAGTCCTGAAACGAATCTTACCCTGGAGGATTTCTTCGGTCTGATGAAAAAGTATTATGCATTCCCGCTTAAAGGTCTTCCTTATAAAGAATGGAGAAAGCAATGGGAAGACGACAGTAAAAACCGTTTATACCCACTAACGAGCCTTTTTAAAGATAATATGCATGAAGGACTGTCTACGGTTGAACTTTACCAGAACACCTATGTTTGGGATTGTTCCAATGTTACCCGCTTTTTGGAAGGATCCGGAATCAAAGAACCGGTATTTGATAAAACCATACTTGATTCTTACTTACAATATCTGGGAATTCCTGTTACAGAATAAATACCAATCAGGCAGCTTAGCTGTCTGATTTTTTATGATGAGAGAAATCTTATTTTATCAATAATAAAAAATTAATGAAAGCCAGAGAACAAAAAAAATTAATAAACTTTATTAATGTAATAAAAGAAAAATCTACTTTTTCTATTGGCTATCCTTTTGCCAGAGATTTTGATTATACTGAACTTTACGATCTGTTTCAATATCCGATTGCGAATGTAGGGGATCCCTTTATAGAAAGCAATTATGCTGTAAATTCCTTTGAAATTGAAAGAGAAGTGATTCAATTCTTTGCCGGTTTATTCAGGGCACCAAAAGATAATTATTCAGGGTATGTTACCAGCGGAGGAAGTGAAGGTAATCTTTATGGGCTGTACATCGCAAGGGAAATATATCCCGAAGCTATAGTGTATCATTCTTCTGAAGCTCATTACAGTATAACCAAAAATATTCGCTTACTGAACTTACGATCTGTAGAAATACAGGCGGACTCAAAAGGAGAAATGGATTATAATGCCTTAGAACAGTCAATAGAACAACACCGGCATTTGCCCGTCATCATTATTGCCAATATAGGAACTACTATGACGGAGGCTAAAGATGATATTCCCACAATCAGGCAGATTTTAAAAAAATGCTCTATAGAATCCTATTATATCCATTGTGATGCAGCGCTTTCGGGAGCTTACCTTCCGTTATTAGAAGATGACCCCCGTTTTGATTTCAAGAATGGAATAGACAGCATTGCCTGTAGCGGGCATAAATTTATTGGTTCACCTGTTCCATGTGGAATAGTGATTGTCAAAAAAAACTATAAAGAGCGATTAGGGCAATACATATCATATATAGGTTCGCAGGATACAACGATTGCCGGATCCCGGAACGGGCATAGCCCGGTATTTTTATGGTACGCCGTCAAAAAGCTGGGCAGGGAAGGAATGCTCTTAAGGGCACAGCAATCTCTTTCCATGGCAATATATGTTCAGCGCAGGCTTGAGGAAAATAATATATTCTGCTTTCGGAATGAAAATGCCATTACTGTAGTATTTTCCAAGCCGGATGATCAGTTATGCCGTAAATGGCAATTAGCAACTAAAAATGGATATGCCCATCTCATTTGCATGCCTGGTATTTCCAAAAACATTATTGATGATTTTTTTAATGACTTATTGAAAACGCTTCCTGTAAGTAATAAGAATCTTCTTGAGAATGCCTGCCCCTTGACATGAATTAATATAATAACACACCAATACAACTATTTATTATGAAAAACAATTTAGAAACATTAGCTCCTGAAACAGGATTTGAAACTCCTGTTGTCTTTACAGAACCTGAATCCTGGCATTGGAAAGTATTAGCAAAAGCTTTTATAACTGATCCTACTATTAGATTCTGGTTTAACGGAAAAGAGAATGAAGATTTACTTGAAAATTTTTTTGAAGCTGTGGTTAAGGATGTTTTAATGTCAGGGGGTACAGTATTCAGTAGTGCTGACCGAAAGGCCGTTTTCGTGTGGGCCTGGCTGGGAAATACAGATCAGAAGGCTAACACATTTAAAGAGAAATGGCATGGTATCCTTGGAGAAACAGGCGTAAAACGATACAATTGGCTTTATGAAGCCGGAAACATCCACTTAAACCCTGATAAAGTTCAAAAAAGTATGGAGCCTGCTTATTTAGCAGTACTTCCTGAAGCTCAGGGACGTGGGTATGGCAGCCATCTTTTTAAATGGACTTTAGACTATTTTGACCGGAAAGGTTATGATGCCCCTTTTATATTGGCAAGTACAAGACGTTCAGCAAAATTATATTGCCCTTTATTAGGCTATGATGTCCATAAAGAGGTATTTGTAAACAGCAATGATACAGAACCAATAGGTGTTTTTTTAAAACGGAAAAAGTAAATACCATAATAAATACCAATGAAAAATGAAAACCAGGCAGCAAAGCTGCCTGGTTTTCCAATAAACCAAAACAATCAAGATGAAACCTTGATATACATTGATTCCAGCAAAACTTTAATTCACAGTTACTTTTATTACATTTTGTACAGCAGGAACCGGATATTGTGTTCCTACTTTAGAAATGACCATATTTTCACTTTGTGGAGTTCCTCCAAATAAAGCCTGACGGTTTCCGGCACCAGGATATTGATCAACTCCTGTACCTGAATCAAATAATGTTGTCTTTGAAGTAATATCTCCTTTGGTATTGGCATCAATCATTTGTTCGTTGGCATAAAACCAGTCATTGGAGAATCCAAACATTGTTACGTAGGCAATTTTATCTCCCGGATCGGCCTTGAAGTTCGTCATAACCTTGTTTCCCGGTGCTACGGGAGCGCTTCCGGCAACATATACACCTTTTACATTAGGTAGAGATTTTAAACTGGTTTGAAGTTTTGTTACATTCCCAAACTGTGCGATTTCTTTCAATCCCATTCCGTTATCTGTTTTTCCCAATTCGTAAATAGGATTTTTGTCACCACGATACACTACGACTAATGCAGGAGATAAGCCTGTCATAATGCCGGTATTCGCAGTAAGCTTGGTCATCATTTTAGTGATGTTCCCCATTTGGGCAATATCAGTAATTTCAGGATTGGATAAAGTATTAGGCATAAAGAAAGGAGTACTGTTCAACAGCTGAGAACCATTGTAATTGGAAACCGCCCATACTCCCGGAGAAAGTGGGGTCTCATTAGCAGTTCCACCCGAAGTGTTGGTAATGGTAAGTGTGAACTCAGATTTTACATTATCATAAGCCAGATTAAGCTTTACCAATTGTGAAGCATTCACATTAGGAACCTGCATAATTGGTTTGCTTTCTGCTTGTCCCGTCTGGTTGTCCTTAGTTCCGTTATCCCACAATAATACGTCGGAGGAAACATCCCCTGTAATGGCATTACCATTGCTGTCAAATAGCTTGATTCCTGGCTGCTTTGAAGCGAAGAACCAGTCTTTTGAAGCTCCATACATGGTAGCAAACATAAGTGCTTGCGCCTTACCTGCGCTGAATTTGATGGTTTGAGATTCTCCGGGTAAGATAACTTTATGCCCTGCCGCTGCAAGAAAAGTAACTCCCGGAATTTCTCCACTTTCTACAAAATCTTTAGGGGTAACGACATTTTCGAATGTGATAGTCTTTTGATAAGACATATTCATCATGTCGTTATCCGAATCGTTACATGAAGACAGTGTAAATGTAACTGCCATTGCTGCAGCAAATGCTGTTGTTGTGAAAAAAGTTTTTTTCATAAAGTGAATTTTTAGAGTTATAACTGGTATGTACAACTATAGTCGAACACTTTTATGAATCCTGACAAAAAAGTATATAATTATTATTAAAAAGAATCAGATACTAAAAAAAGAGTATTAAATCCCCTTTTTCCCTTCTAAAATCATTTGAATCATTTTACTTTTTCTATTTTCCCTTGTTTCCGGTTTTTTGGCTTCTTCAATCCAGCGGATATATTCTTTTCTGTGGGTATAACTCATCTTATCAAATAATACTTTTGCTTCAGGGTTTTGATTAAAAATAAAAGCAATATCATTGGCAATCTCAACCAGCCTTTCTTCTTTATCTTCAATAAGAGAAACGGAAACCTCATCACCAAACGTTTTTCCAAGCTGTTTTCTGATTTCCTGGGTCAGTCCTAAAATATGGCAATCGGATTTCATTTTAGCCAGACTTCCGCGATACTCTACTTTGCCATCAAATGTAGCTTTAATTTTTACCAAACCTTTTTTCCCGAATAATTCCTCAGTAGAAAAAGGAAAATCTACAAAAGCAGCATTCATTGTGCCGGTTTGTCTGATAGTAGCGGTGAACTCAATAGGTGGTTTCATAATAAAGCTTTTAAAATCCAAAAATAAAAAAAACCGTGAAAGCAAATTTCACGGTTTCAAAATAGATCAAAAAAGATTATTTTTTCTTTGTTTTCTTAGGAGTTGCAGTAGTTCCTGAATTTTTGGTTTTTGTATCTGCCGGAGTATTCTCTCCTCTTACAAGCTTTAATTCATCAATTAATCTTCTTGCTCCTGCATACTTATCGATGGTCCAAAGGACAAAACGAACGTCCACATTGATTGTTTTTTGCCATTCAGGCTCAAATACAATATCCCCGCTTAATGCTTCGCTGTTTCCGTCGAAAGCAATACCGATAAGGTTTCCGTCTCCGTCAATCACAGGAGAACCAGAGTTTCCACCTGTAATATCATTGTTGGAAAGGAAGTTGACAGGCATATATCCTGCAGCATCAGCATACTGCCCGAAATCTTTAAGATTGTAAAGATCAATCACTCTCTGAGGAAGGTCAAACTCTTCATCCCCTTTCTTGTATTTACCTACAAGACCGGTCATATCTGTATAATAGTTATCAGTAACACCGAAATAGTTTCTGTCACTTCTGATAGGAAGTTTATCTACAGTTCCGTAAGTTAATCTCATCGTAGAGTTGGCATCCGGATAGAATTTTTTCTCAGGCATAGCTTTCATTAAGCCGGCTAGGAACAGACGGTTGTTTTTTGCGAAATTATCATCTATCTTAACATATCTTTCAGTATTCATTCTCTGATCTGCTTCTATACCGTTAGCTATTTTCCAAAGTGGATCAGCATCAAGTTTTAATGCGTCAGGATGCAATAAGAAATTGGTAGCAGAAGTCTTGTTTGCAAAAATAGAAGAATAGGCAAGGTTAGAAACATTTTTAGCATCTAATCCTAGGATGGTAGCAGAAGCCACCTCCTTGTTTTTCACTCTGGCCTGGTAAAGGCTGGTCATTGCAGCCAGCATCTCTCCTTCCAGAGATGGGTTGAAGTTTTCGTAAGCCGCTTTAATAGCTGCTTCTGTTTTAGCTTTCATTGCTAATCTTCCCTGCATATCCTGGGCAGCATAGGTTTTAAATAAAGATCCCAGTCTCGCAGCAAGGGATATATATTTTACATTTCTTGAAAACTGGCTGGCATAGTTTCTTTCAACATTTCTGTCTGAAACCTGGTTATAATAAACTCCGATATCTTCCAGGACACCGTCATAAGCTTCATTTCCAGGCATAGAAGCCCATTTTTTAAAGGTCTCTTCAATCTTTTGCTTATCAGAGATCGTACCGTTTTTCTCAACAGCATCTATTGTTCCCTGTCTGTTTTTCCAGTAATTGGCCACAGAAGCATATTGAGAAGCATAGTTAAGCTGAGTAGCCTTATCTTTATCCATGTATTTTTTCATAACGTCCATGGCTACTTTGGAAGCTTCAACCCATGCCGGATAATCTTTGCTTACCATTTGCTGGATACCATAAGAAGTCAGGTAACGGTTGGTTCTTCCCGGATAACCCAGGATCATTGAGAAATCGCCAGGTTTAATTCCTTTAAGGGAAACCGGAAGAAAATGCTTAGGCTTCAATGGAACATTGCCCGGAGAATATTCGGCAGGGTTACCTGCGGCATCAGCATACACTCTGAATACTGTGAAATCTGCCGTATGTCTTGGCCATTCCCAGTTATCCGTATCTCCACCGAATTTTCCTAATGAAGAGGGTGGTGCACCTACTAATCTGATATCTTTATAATCCTGATACACAAAATAGTAGAATTCATTTCCATTGAAGAAGTCTTTTACAACGACTGTATATTTCCCGTTTTCAGAGTTTTCTGCCTGGATAGCCTTGGTTTCAGCATCAATAACAGCTTTTCTCTCTGCTCCGGTCATATTGTTGTTAAGTTTGGAATTGATTCTTTGCGTAGCATCATCCATTCTCACTAAAAATCTTACGTAAAGATCCTTTGCATTGAATTCGTCCTTTTGTTTCATTGCCCAGAAACCATTCTTCAGGTAGTCTTTTTCTGGTGTAGAAGCAGCGGCAACAGCGCCGTAGCCACAATGGTGGTTGGTGAATATAAGTCCTTTATCAGAAACAATTTCACCTGTACAGAAGCCACCGAAGCTTACGATAGCGTCTTTTAAGCTCGAATTGTTTACCGAGTAAATTTCTTCAGGCGTAAGATGTAGACCCTCTTTTTGCATATCAACACCATTAAGTCTTTTGATGAGCATTAGCAGCCACATCCCCTCATCCGCCCTCATCTGAGCAAAGCTCAGCAAGAAAGTGAATAGTAGAAATAGTCTTTTCATTTTATAAAATAATTTTTGTGTCGCTAATTTACTAATTTTTACGAGATTCTGTCCCGGATTGGTATGAAAATGGGTGGATAATCCGCATGAAAAAAATACTATTATCACTTTTGGCAGTTTTGCTTGCAGGTACAGTTTGGAATTGTTCAACAGTGCCTGAGAAAAACCCATCCCTTCAGAGGCAATGGATGCTTGTCTCTTTTGATGGTTTTTCCAGGGATCAGCTGATTGCCCATAAAGCAGAAGTGAACCTGACTGCTGAAATGAAAGGTAATACTATTCAGGGCAGTGCCTTTATGGGATGTAACCGGATGTCATTTGCTTCCGGATTTAAAAAAAACGGGCAGGTAAATATTTCAAATATTACAGGAACAATGAAGGCCTGCAGGGATATGGCGTTGGAAAGCGCTTTCCAGAAGAAGTTTACTACCATGACAAAATATACCATTGAGGGACATTTTTTAACCTTATCTGATGACCATGGCCATTCAATGAAGTTTGTAGCCGCTGATTGGGATTAAAATAATGGAGTCTATCATACCAGAAGTCCGCCATATAGAGCGGACTTCTTTTGTTTGAAAAATCTGGATTGGTTATCAGCTTTTTTGAGGGTATTAGTTTTTAGGAATTGTTTTTTTTATTTCCTCCAGGGTTGCTGTGTTGGATAACCCCGTAACGTTGCTATTTGTGTTCCTAGAATTAACCGTGTTATGGTTTGCCTGTCTATTGGGAATTGTTTTTTTTATTTCTTCCAGGGTTGCTGTGTTGGGAAGCAGCTTTCCTGAGTTCGTGGATGCTTTAGGGCTTTGTGTCTGTTTTTTTACTTCCAGCCCATGGTCAGATGCCAATCCTGTTTTTGTTGTTTCTGTATTTTCTGAGGCTTCCTGCATCAATTTTGTCTGCAGCTCTTTTGCCTGTTTCACAGCCTGGGTTTGATCTTCCACAGGAACTGTCTGCTTGTTTTCCTGGGCATAAATCAGGGAACCTAAAAATAATAGCGGGATAATATATGCTGTTTTCATGAGGTTTATTTTATGTTGACTAATACTTGAATTTTTCCGGTCTCTTTTTGGTCATAATCCTGAAGTGCTTTTCCAATGACTTGCCCAATTTTTACTTTTCTAAGGTCAGCTTTCATGGCAATACCTGCTTTCGATGAAGTAACCAAAAGATCACCTCTTTTTATTCTACCGTTTTCAAGACATACCTTCGTTGGAATGACCCCTATCACGCCCATTGGTACTTTTCCTGAAAGATCAGCGTCAATATGTTCTTCGGTAAGAAGGACTCCCGGTTTGGTTGCATATACACCTGCAACAAGGTTGGAATAAGGCTTTGAAGACTTTTCTACCGTTCTGTCTGTGCTTGTGGAAATAACCAGGATATCCCCGGCTTCATATGCTGAGACAGGACCTTTCACATCAAAAGCCTCGGCAATGTCAGCACCACTGTTTTGTGTACCCCCGTTGAAGAATCCTTTTCCGGCAGAGTTAATTCTGGCAACATTTACCGTTCCGGGGTCTCCGGATTTAAATAAAGCAATTGAGCCATTACTATGGGTCTCTACAGTAAGGGGAGGGTTGGTATTGGCTGCATTGTAATTAACAAACCTTGCGGCACGGCCATTTCCAAAATTAGGAACCCATGCGTATAAAGCATTTCCTGAGCCCTCTGCAGAGGTTTCAACACCATCGCCCGTATTGGATGCGTTGGCAGTGATGGCATTTCCATTCCCTTCTGCAATAGCAATCAGGGCAGGACCGTTTCCTGCCGGGTTGCTGGCATAAAATAGTCCCCCATATCCTCCCGTTCCGGAAGAAAGACCATAAATACCGGCTGTTCCGAAATTGGCAAACTGGGAATTTACTTCCCCTTTTACGGCTGGAGAGGTTCCGGTTACTTTATCTACTTTAAAGTTTCCTGCAATACCATTTCCTACGGTGGTTACCGTTATGGCATCACTTGTATTGGATTCGTTAAAGATATTGAATCGCCCTGCGCGGCCGGTTGCAAAACTGGGAACCCAGGCATATAATGCATTCCCGCCTCCATCGATATTGGCTTCTACAGCATTTCCGTTTTTGCTGGCATTGGCAGTAATGGCATTTCCGTTTCCATCGGTAATGACTACTAATGCGGGCCCGTTTCCGGCTACATTAGATGCATGGAAGAGACCGGCATAGCCTCCTGTTCCAGAAGAAATACCGAAAACTCCTGCCGCACCGAAGTTTCCAAATATTGTTTTTACTTCACCTCTTACTGCTGCAGCTACACTATTGGTGTTGTTGACAAGAAATGAGGCTGCATTTCCCTGAGTGTTGTCCGGAATATTTCCGTTTCCGTTAGTTTCTACTTCCAATGTATTGGCGGCTGTATTGATTTGATTAAAATTTTCAAATTTTCCTGCCCGTCCGGTACTGTTATTCAAACCTACCTGGCCATATACCCCGATACCCGTTCCCGATGTATTAGTGGCGACAAACCCTCTTACACCATATCCGCCTCCATCATTTCTTCCGACTACGGCTCCGGCAATATCACTGGTGGTTCTTCCCACTACAGCTTCACCGCCTCCATTGTTATCTCCTACAACACCGGCAGAAGACACGGCAGAAGTAATGCCATGATGCGCAAATCCTGATACTGTAGAACTTCTTACCCCGGCTCCGTTTCCGGTAGTAGTAACATTCACTACTGTCCCGTTTCCTACACTGGAGACACTGAGTGCATTATTGTTGTTGGCATTATTAAAAATTGAAATTGCAGCCGGAATTCCGTTGTTACTGGTTGCGGTAAGACCGGTGCCTGTATTACTGTTGGCATAAACCCCAATTCCGTTGGCGCTTGCATTCCCGTATACCCCTAAGCCATTAGGAGTAACGCCATATACACCCCAGCCGCTTCCGTTCTGACTTCCGTATACGCCTACGCCCAGGCCGCCGGTCCCGTTATTGATACCGCGTACCCCTGAAGAAAAACCACCGGGGGAAGCGTTTGTAACAATTCCCCGTACGGCTGCAATATTTGATGTGGTTGCTGTATTGCTGCCTTCTAGTGAAGTCCCGTCACCATCATTTGTTAATGAAAATAGGGTAGCAGCATTATTTACGGTATTGGTATAGGGAATTGCAAATGTTCCGCCACTACTTCCTGCCGATTTTGCATACATGGCATAAGGCACACTTAGCAGTTGGCTTGTCCCTGTTATGGTATAATTATTTCCTCCGGCAGGATCAGTTTCTGTCTTTAAATAATAGTTTCCTGAAGGCCAGTTGATGGTAGCAAATGTTCCCGAAAGTACTGTTCCGGATCCTATTTCCAGAGTGATAAGTCCATTGGCATTAGTATTCCCTGTAAGTCTTTCAGAATAGACCTCTGTACCTGCAGGAGAACCTTGTAATATTGTTGCTTTAACGGCAATGCTTTGGTTATTCAGCAATTGACCTGATCCGTTCCTGATAATTGCCTGATAGCTCATTTTTTCCGGAACCTGCGCGATTGCCATACAAAGTCCATACAGGATCCAGAACGTTAATAGTATTTTTTTCATGGTAATTTAGTTTTTGATAATTTTAAATGTTTTAATATTTTCTCCGTTCCGGTTAATCCTGATGATATACATGGCAGACGGAAGAGAAGAAAAATTAAGCTCGGATTTCGATTGGATGATCATATCTTTTCTGATCAGTTTACCCTGCGCATCGAATAACTGATACTCCGAACCTTTATAATTATTTGTAGTAAAATCCAGATACAGATAATCTTTGAAGGGATTCGGATAGAGCAGGATACCTTCCTGGTCCGATAACATTTCATGCGTAGAGAGTGCGGTGACTTCGTAAGCTTGTTGTAAGCCTTCCTGTACCTGGGGTCCGGTACCTTTATAGAGATAAGCAATTTGGCCTATACTGTAAGAAACCGAGCCACTGCCGTCTGATGCATTCATTCCGGTGGCCAATACGGCTGACTGGGCCTGTAGTATTGCAGCGGAGAATATAAATACAGGGAAATAATAAATAGATGTCTTTTTCATAGGTAACAGTTTTATTTTGGAGGAAAATTCGGGAGAACTAAATTACCACCTATTAAAATCCATTATCAGAAAAATAGACTAACGACAGGAATAATCGACCAATGTCATTTTGTGAATTATTGTTAAATTCACACAACCTTAAAGCTCAAAGAAGGATAGATTGTTTTTATAAGCCCTGCCAATGGGGAGTTTTATATGATGTGCCAATTCTATTTCATGACAGCTCTTTCCACGGATAAGATGCCGGGGAACGGCATAACTACGGTGGATCCTTATAAAAGAATCAAAAAAGCTTTTATGGAGAAGATTTCCTAAAGAATCTAAAATACAATGGTTTTTCTCAAGGGTGATAATCCGGGTATAATCTTTTAAGGCTTCCAGATAAAGAATATCTGTTTTTTGGATTTGAAAGATACTTCCGCCTTCTTTTATTTTGATGCAATTTTCACCAAGCATGGCATCATAGCTCTCACACTTTTCTTTTAGTTTAAAAAAATCAAAAAGCCGCTGCATGGAATAATGAAACCGTTCCGGTGTTAATGGTTTAGTGATAAAATCCAAGGTATTGATTTCAAAAGCCCCGGCTGCCAATTCGGGATGCGAACTTACAAAAATGCATGCAGGGATTTTATGGGCCAGCTTTCTGAATTCCAGGCCGCTCATTCCTTTTAAGATGGTTTCAGTAAGTAAAAGATCAATGGGAAGCTCCAGGTAAGGAATAGCTTTTTCTGCCGAATCGAAAGAAGCGACTATTTCCAGGTTTTCATACTTTTTAAGATAATGTTGAAGAACCAGTCTGTCCAGTTCATCATCATCAATAATCATACATCTGATAGGAGTAATCATGATCGTCTGGCTATAAATTTTTAATTTAAATATTTAAAAATCAGCAAATTATTATATAAAGTTATGGTTTTTTATCAATCAATAAATGTTTTAGCTTAAAATTATATTAAAAATTGTTATTAAGTAAAATTAGATTTTGTTTTTTTTATGAAAAAATATTATCTTGTAAAAATCATAAACATAGATAGAATTTAATGTTAGAAAAGAAAGAACATAATTATGAGAAAGCTGTTCTGGTAGGAGTTATTACCCAAAACCAGGATGAAGAAAAACTGGTGGAATATATGGATGAACTGGAATTTCTGGCTTTCACAGCAGGGGCAACCGTACAAAAACGCTTCACTCAAAAACTGACTCAGCCGGATTCCAAAACCTTTATCGGAAGCGGAAAGGCACTCGAGATAAAAGAATATGTAAAAGAAAACGAAATCGGAACCGTTATTTTCGATGATGAGCTTTCCCCCTCACAGCTTAAAAACCTGGAACGCGAAATGGAAGTTAAGATTCTGGACCGTACCAATCTTATTCTGGACATTTTCGCCCAGCGTGCCCAAACTTCTTATGCCAGAACTCAGGTTGAATTGGCACAATATCAATATCTTCTACCACGGTTGACAAGGATGTGGACCCACCTTGAGCGCCAGAAAGGAGGTATCGGAATGAGAGGTCCCGGGGAAACGGAAATAGAAACTGACCGTCGTATTATCCGTGACAGGATTACTTTATTGAAAGATAAGCTGAAGACGATCGACAAGCAAATGGCAACCCAGCGGAACAATCGCGGAAAAGTTGTTCGTGCGGCTCTGGTAGGGTACACCAATGTGGGTAAATCTACCCTGATGAACTCCTTGTCAAAATCAGAAGTTTTTGCAGAAAACAAGCTGTTTGCCACTTTGGATACCACCGTAAGAAAGGTTGTGATTGGAAATTTACCGTTTTTATTGACGGATACGGTAGGATTTATCAGGAAATTACCAACGCAATTGGTAGAATCCTTTAAATCTACCCTGGATGAGGTTCGAGAGGCAGATCTTTTGATCCACGTTGTAGATATTTCCCATGAGAGCTTTGAAGACCATATCGCCTCTGTAAACCAGATTCTAATGGAAATCAATGCCCATCAGAAGCCTATGATCATGGTTTTCAACAAAATTGATGACTTCAGTTATGAGAAAAAGGATGAAGATGATCTTACTCCCGGTACAAAGAAAAATATTTCTCTTGAAGAATGGAAAAAAACATGGATGGCCAAATCGAAATACCCGACTGTTTTCATTTCTGCTCTAACGAAAGAAAACTTCCCGGAAATGAAAAAACTCATTTATGATGAAGTCATGAAAATCCATATTTCAAGATTTCCGTATAATGATTTCCTTTTCGAATATTTCGATAATGACGAAGAAGAAAATACCAATTAATGAAATACTATTTTTCTCTCTTATTTCTCTTGTTTTCGGTTTTTGGATTCAGTCAAAAAACCAGAATTGATCTGAAAACGATTGAAAAAAATCTTAAAAATCCTGATTCACCGTATAATTACGATAAACTTATCTTTAAGTATAAAGGATATCCGAAGTCTTTGGACAGCATAGAGACGCAGCACTTGTACTATGGAAGGAATTTTAGAAATGATAAAGTATCAACTTCGGATGAAAGTTTTAAAGTCCTGGTAGAAGCTTTTAAACAGGAGAATTTTGAGAATTGTATCAGGCAGGGAAAAATCTTGTATGATAAAGATCCCACCAACCTGGATATTCTGCTGATCCTTCTAAGGGCATATGATTCTATAAAGGACGGAACCAATTTCATGCATCATCTTAACCAGTTTCGTTCATTAGCAGACGGAATAAAGGGTTCTGGTGACGGAAAATCTGAAAAAACCGCTTATGTTGTCAATACAATGGGAGATGAATATATCCTGCTGAACATCCTCAATATAGGGAAAGACTATACCAGAGGCTCAAAAACAGCCAGAGACGGGATGTTCGATATTTGGGACAAAAACGGAAATAAAACGTATATCAAGATACTTTATTTAGATCAGTAAATTAATTTAAAAAAAACACTTAGTGGAATTATATTATTCATTTTCAGCATTAATCGTACTTGCATCCATATTTGCCTATCTTAATTACAGGTTTTTAAAACTTCCAAGCACGATAGGAATTATGGTTATCGCCATTGTGGTTTCTATTTTCCTGGTATTGTTTGGAGAAACAGTGCTGCCAAGAACTTTTGGGCATCTCCATAATCTGATGAGCAGTATTGATTTTACGGAGGTTCTGATGGGAGCTATGCTTAATTTTCTTCTTTTCGCAGGAGGTATTCACATTAATATTAACGATTTAAAGGAGCAATTCCGGCCGGTAGTGATTTTTTCCACTGCGGGGGTCGTGATTTCCACCTTTGTGGTGGGGTTCGGAATGTTTTATCTGCTACCATATGTAGGAATTAAACTGCCTTTTATCTATTGCCTTGTTTTTGGCGCCCTGATTTCACCTACAGATCCTGTAGCGGTGTTGAGTGTTCTGAAACAGGCAAAAGTTTCCAAGTCGCTGGAAACAAAAGTGGCCGGGGAATCTCTTTTCAATGACGGTATGGCTGTGGTGGTCTTTACCGTAGTCTTACAGCTTGCTGTAGGAAAAGAAGTGGATCTGGGAGTTGAAAATATAGGACTTCTTTTGCTGCATGAAGCAGGCGGGGGACTTTTGTTGGGAGTATTGTTAGGCTGGGTTACTTCAAGACTGATGCGTGAGGTGGATGACTACATTATCTCTGTACTGGTGACGCTTTCCGTAGTGATGGGAGGTTATCTTATTGCAAGGCAAATGCATATTTCAGGTCCGCTGACGATGGTGGCGGCAGGATTATTTATGGGGAACTTTAACAGAAACTTCAAAATGAAGTCCGTTACCCAGGACTACCTGATCAAATTCTGGGAATTGATTGATGAAATCCTGAATGCGGTATTATTCCTGTTTATCGGTTTTGAGCTTTTAATGATCAAAGATCTGAAACATTTTATGATTCCTGGTTTAGTGGCTATTATTGTGGTTCTGTTGGCAAGATTTATTTCCATTTGGGGGCCTACAAAGTTTACCTCTTTGAGGAAGAGTTTTAGCCCTCAAACAGTAAAAGTGCTGGTTTGGGGAGGAATTCGTGGCGGAGTTTCCATTGCCCTGGCGATGTCTATTCCTAAAAGTGAATACAGTGAGATTATTTTAAGTATCACCTATTGTGTAGTGGTATTCTCTATTATTGTTCAGGGACTTACAATAGCTAAAGTGGCAAACCCTAATCAGATTATCACTGAAGAGGAGCAGGTGGCAGGCTCTCCGGAAAATAAGGACTGATCATGAGTGTATTAAAGGAAATACAAGAAGCACTGGCTGTTTTATCCATTCCTGAAAAAGCGGAATTTTTTCCACGGTTTTTCAAGACAGGAACAGGGGAATATGGTGAAGGTGATTTGTTTTTAGGAGTGACGGTTCCGGATCAAAGATCTGTAGCTAAAGAATATTATTCAAAAACAGATTTAAGAGAACTCAGTAAGCTTCTTTCTTCAAAGTATCATGAACACAGGCTTACTGCTGTTTTTATATTGGTATTGAAATTTGAAAAAACTAAAGATCCGGTTGCTAAAGAGGAAGTGATTGCATTTTATTTAGACCACCTTTCTTTTATCAACAATTGGGATCTGGTAGATTCGGGTTGCTATAAAATCCTGGGCAGATATGCCTTTGAAAACAGGAAAGAATATCTTCTGAAAGACCTTTCGGAATCACAGGATATGTGGCATAAAAGAATAGCAGTGGTAGGTACAATGTATTATGTAAAAAAAGGATTTTTCGACCTGACGAAAGAATTGGTGACCAGAAACCTGAAACATCCCCATGATTTAATGCATAAAGCAAATGGATGGCTTTTGAGAGAAATAGGAAATAAAAATGAAGCAGAATTAATTACCTATCTGAACCAATATTACAAGGAAATGCCCAGAACAAGCCTGAGATATGCCATTGAAAAACTGGATGAAAGCATGCGACAAGATTATTTAAAAGGAAGAATATAATGGACTGTCTGTTGTGGAAAACGTGCTTTCATTACTTCCTGCATTTTATTTTTCCGGTGTTTATCGCGTTGCTTTTTTATCGTAAAAACTGGATAAAAGCTTACTTTATTCTGCTGGCGACCATGGCAGTAGATTTAGATCATCTTTTTGCCAATCCTGTTTTTGATCCGTCAAGAAATAGTATAGGTTTTCACATTTTACATTCTTACTATGCCATTGCGGTGTATTTTTTGATGCTTTTTTTTAAGGGAAATATCAGAATTGTGGGCATCGGGCTTTTATTTCACATGTTGACCGATTTTCAGGACTTTACTTTCTGGTGCCATTAAAATATTATTAATATTTTCTTTTGATATTTCAAATTTTATAGATTTTTTGTATTTTGTAGACACTTTATGAGATTAAAAGAACTTTTACATTATACTTATATTTTTCCTGTTCTTGCGGTAGGGTATTACTTTTCCGGATTGATGGGAAGCGGGGTTATTTATGACATTCTTGCAGGTATTTTATTAATCGGAAGTGTACTGTCTGCCGTACATCATGCCGAAATGGTAGCACATAAAGTAGGGGAGCCGTTCGGAACAATCATTCTTGCGCTCTGTATCACTATTATCGAAGTGGCACTTATCATCTCACTGATGGTAGCCGGCGGAGATCAGGCGATCACGCTGGCCAGAGATACGGTTTTTGCTGCTGTGATGCTTATTCTTAATGGGATTCTGGGAATCTGTATATTGGTAGGCGGTGTTAAATATCATGAACAATTCTTTGCAAGAACTTCAGCGACCACCTATCTGGTGAGTACTGTTTCAATTCTTATTCTTACCCTTGTTCTCCCGAATTTTACTTCAAGTGTTAACGGACCTTTCTATAATCAGGCGCAGCTTATTTTTGTTTCCATTGCCTGTCTTGTTATTTATGGTGTTTTCCTGATGGTACAAACCGTGAGGCACAGAAGCTATTTTATCGTTCCTGATGAGCATCCGGAAGAGCATTATGTTCCATCTCTTACCAAAACGATTATCAGTTTTATTTTCCTGGTTATCTGCTTAGCCATTGTTGTTTTAATGGCAAAAGGATTATCGGACACTATTGAAAGCATGGTGCAGAGCCTGGGAGCACCTAAATCCCTGGTTGGGGTAATCATTGCAGCTGTAGTCCTTCTTCCCGAAGGTGTGGCGGCTATACGTGCAGCAAGGGCCAATCAGATACAATCCAGCCTGAACCTTGCCTTAGGATCAGCATTGGCGAGTATCGGACTTACCATTCCTGCGGTTTCTGTAGTGTGTATTATCTACGATATTCCGTTGGTTCTGGGTTTGGATAAGAAAGATATTATTCTGCTTTCCCTCTCGGTATTTATTGTAATGCTTTCCTTAAGCCGGGGAAAAACCAATATCTTGTATGGTACGGTTCTTTTGGTCAATCTGGCGGCTTATATTTTTACTGTAATCGTCCCTTAGGACAAAGTAAAAGAGAGATTGTAAAAAGGATAATCAATCAGTTTGCTTATCGGGACAGAATCCTACATATATTAATCTTATAATCATGGCTTATAATCTTCTTGCCAGTTCCATTTTAAATGCCATTAACCTGGCGATGTTTTCAGATTTATAAATGGCCATATCTGCATTTTCACCTACAAAATTTTCTTCTATGGTTGTGCGCCACAGTTCCAGCCAGCGGTCAAAATGTTTTTGTTCCATAGCCCGGACTTCATTGATAGGAAAATGAACTCCCATCGGATTACCCTTGTAGGTCATCTGACCAAAAAGAACAGACTCCCAGAAAGAATACATTTTTGGAAGATGTTTATCCCAGTCTACCTTGGCAATATCATTAAAAAAAAATCCTATGGTCTCATCCTTAACGACTTTTGTATAAAATGAATTGACAAGATGTTCTATGTCTTCTCTTGATTCCAGCTTTTTCATACTTCAAATGTACAGCAAAATAAGATGAATGATGTAATGAATCAATTGATAAATTTCATGACAACAATATTTTATCTTTGCATATAAATGGTAAAGCATCAATAAGACCATCTGCTTTTTAAGCCATTCAAAAAAATAAGCTATCAACATGACAAGAGGATTCAGAAAGAAAATCCGCCAGAAAAATACTGAAAACAGTGGTTTTGGAAGCAATGCTTCAGGTAGATTCATTAACAGGGACGGTCTTCCGAATGTCCAGAGAAGAGGCGTGAATGTTTTTAATAGATTAAGCTGGTATCATACAATGCTTAATCTGTCCTCGTTTCGCTTTATTTCCTATCTGGTGATCGCTTATATCCTTATCAATCTTGTATTTGCAATGATCTACTACCTGATTGGAGTACAACACCTTACGGGAATTGATAAAAGCGATCCGCTCAATGAATTTATTGATGTTTTTTTCTTCAGTTCACAAACCTTTACTACAGTAGGCTATGGAAGAATTGCTCCTGTAGGTTTTGTGGCAAGTTTAGTGGCTACTTTTGAAGCTTTTTTAGGATTGCTTACCTTTGCCATTGCAACCGGGCTTTTTTACGGGAGGTTTTCAAGACCGCGGGCTTACTTAAGGTTTTCAGATATTGCATTGATTGCTCCTTTTCAGGATGCTGCAGCTTTAATGTTCAGATTAGCTCCCTATAAAAATAATGCACTTACAGATGCTGATGTTATTGTATCTGTAGCGATTGAGGTTATTGAAAATGATGTTCCGAAAAGTAATTTTTATAGATTGGAAACCCAGTTGAGCAAAATAAATACATTAGCGCTCAACTGGACTGTGGTTCATAAAATTGATGAAAACTCCCCGTTTTACGGATTCTCAGAAGATGATTTTAAAAATACCGATATTGAAATTATAGTACAGGTTCGTGCCTTTGACGAGGTTTTCTCTAATACAGTGGTTCAAAGGTCTTCTTATGTCTCAGGAGAAATAGTATACGGAGCCAGATTCGTCCCTATGTATTATCCCAATAAAGAAAATCTGGCTACCATTCTGGACCTGGATAAAATTAATGAGTATCAAAAAGAAGAACTCCCTATTTCACTGGGAAATAAATGATAAATGGATTTAGATTTTTATAAAAAACAGGCTTTACAGAAGCAGAAGGACCATAAAAAATTTCTGGACGGATTAAAGAAAAAACCGCCTAAAGACCTGGATTATATTGTCCGGGAAACGCATGAGGAAGTTTTTGAAGAAATAGACTGCCTGCAATGTGCCAATTGCTGTAAGACAACAGGGCCGCTTTATACAGAAAAAGATATCGAGCGTATTGCGAGACATCTCAGAATGAAGCCTGCAGATTTTGAAGCCAAATTTTTAAGGGTGGATGAAGATAACGACAAAGTATTGCAGAATCTACCTTGTTTCTTCCTGCAAAGTGATAATACCTGCTCGATTTACGAAGTGAGGCCCAAAGCATGTCGCGAATACCCTCATACAGACCGTAAGAAGATTTATCAGATTAATAATCTGATGCTTAAAAATACGGTGATATGTCCCGCAGCATTTGAATTTGTAGAAAGAATGATGAAAAATGCTACAAAATAAGCGGTCAGATATTCTATAATGCTTACAGGTAGATCGTTGATTGATGTATAAAATTATGCATTTAACTTATCCTTTTCTTTTCAGAAGAGTTTCGTAAAATCCTCTTAAATAATTATAAAATCCGTTAAATAAGATAGTTACGGATAATTTTTTAAATGACCTTTCGTTTTATCTAAACAATCATTTAAAATATTACATTATGAAAAAGTTATTTTTTGCGGCAGCGTTTACATTCGTTGGTGTAATTGCAGTATCAGCCCAAACCACACCACAAAAACCGGCAGAAACCCCAGCCACTACTAATCAAACGACAACTCCTCAGACACAACAGCCTAATTCGCAACCCGGTACAACCAATACACCGGATACGAATAGTACAAAACAGAACACAACCATGACTCCGGCTACAGAAGCATCTCCGGGTACAATGGCCCCTGCAGAGACTACCAAACCCGCAGAGACTACTAAAGATAAAGAAGAGAAGAAAGATAAAAAGAAGAAAACAAAACAGTAGAATAGTAAACTCTAATCCTGGAATCCTGTATTTCAGGATTTTTTTGTTCAATTTCCTGTATTTTGACGTCTGTAATTTTTTTGACCAGATCAAATGGAATATTCAGATCAATTGGAAATTGTACAGCTCCTTTAGAATATGTATATTTTCTATCTTTAAAATCTTTTTCAAACTTCTTTATACCTTCTGCTCCGGGATAGAATCCGATATGTTGTTTATAGGCTGCAAAATATACCAGTGGCTTGCCTTTATATTTAAAAGCAGGCATTTGATACCCGATGTATTCTTCAAGACCGGAAACCTGAGCATGAATGAATTCTCTGAGGCCCATGAGCTTTTCCTGAACTTCTATAGGGAACAGGAGGATGTATTCATCAATATTTCTGAAGGTGTTTTTCATAGTCATAAAAATAAAAAAAGCACTGCATATAGCAGCGCTTTCTCCTTTCACTTTTTACTTTTTTCCCATTATCCCGGGAACAGGCTATATTAAAAAAGGTCGGGAGTTTTTCCCAACCTTTGTTTTTTATTACACAACTCCCTGAGCCAACATTGCTTCTGCTACTTTTACGAAGCCTGCGATATTTGCTCCTTTTACATAGTTTACATAACCGTCTTCGTCTTTTCCGTAGTCTCTACAAGCTTTGTGGATACCGATCATGATTTCCTTTAATCTTGCATCAACTTCTTCAGAAGTCCAGTTAAGTCGGATAGAGTTCTGAGTCATTTCTAATCCTGATGTAGCAACACCTCCGGCGTTAGAAGCTTTACCAGGAGAGAATAATACCTTACTGTCCAGGAAATAGTTGATTGCATCCAGTGTAGAAGGCATATTAGCTGCTTCAGTTACACAAACACATCCGTTTTCAACTAATTTTCTGGCATCATCTAAATCTAATTCGTTCTGGGTAGCAGAAGGGAACGCTACGTCACACTTCACTTCCCAAGGACGTTTTCCGGCGTGGAATTCAGCTGATGGATATTTCTTAGCATAATCTTCAGCCCTGTTGTTTCCTGAAGATCTAAGTTCTAATAAATAATCGATTTTTTCTCCGCTGATACCGTCTTTGTCATAGATATATCCGTCAGGACCAGAGATGGTCACTACTTTGGCCCCAAGTTCAGTTGCTTTTTTGATAACTCCCCATGCTACGTTTCCGAAACCTGATACCGTTACCGTTTTTCCTTTGAAATCTTGTCCGATCGTTTTAAGCATTTGCTCAGCGAAGTATACTACACCGTATCCTGTAGCTTCAGGACGGATCAATGAACCTCCGTAAGCAAGTCCCTTTCCTGTAAGGACTCCAGTAAATTCGTTTCTGATTTTCTTATATTGCCCGAATAAATATCCGATTTCTCTTGCTCCTACACCAATGTCTCCTGCAGGTACGTCTGTTTCAGGACCGATATGCTTGCACAATTCAGTCATGAATGCCTGGCAGAAACGCATCACTTCCATATCAGATTTTCCTTGTGGATCAAAGTCTGAACCTCCTTTACCACCACCCATTGGCAATGTTGTTAAAGAGTTTTTGAATACCTGCTCAAAGGCTAAGAATTTAAGAACGGACAGGTTTACGGTAGGATGGAAGCGGATCCCTCCTTTGTATGGTCCAATAGCAGAGTTCATCTGAATTCTGAAACCTCTGTTAACCTGAATTTCTCCTTTGTCATCAACCCATGGAACTCTGAAAATAATAATTCTTTCAGCTTCAGCCATTCTTTCAAGCAGCTTCATTCCGTTATATTCTTTCTTGGTAGCAATGAATGGAATTACAGTTACGGCAACTTCTTTTACAGCCTGTAAGAATTCCGGTTCGTTAGGATTTTTTGCTTCAATTTTTGCAATAAACTCTTGGATTTTCTGGTCAATATTATATTGTTCCATATATTAAGGTTGAATATTATTGTCAACAAATTTAATTTTTTTTTCAAGATTCACAACACTATAATTTAACATTGTTAAAAATTAAATAATAATGTTTCATAATATTATTAAATTGATAATTTATGTTTAAATTTTGTTAAAAATTAAATGTTATGTATGAAATAATGCAATATTAAGAAACTGTTAATTCTCAAATTGCCATAAATTGTCTCCCGGAAAATGATTTTACTTTCCCTAAAAGCTCCAATTCTAAAATTATCGGTAAAATTTTGTACGAAGAAACAGCTGCTTCCTGTGAAAGATCATCTAAAGTGATTTGGGGATTTTCTTTTATAATTTTATATATTATGTGCTGATTTTCAGTTAGCTGCGCTGAAGTCTCATAATAGGGGAACAGTTCCCCGGTTTTCTCTTTAGGATGATTGAAACCAAGCATATTGACAAGGTCTTTAATCGTAGAAATAGCAATCGCTTTGTTATGGAAAATCAGTTGATTGCATCCCTGGCTATAAGGGTCGGTAATTTTTCCGGGAAGGGCAAAAACTTCACGATTGTAATCGTTGGCAAAGGCAGCTGTACTTACGGAGCCTCCCCCGAACCCGGTTTCCACTACAATTGTTGAAGGGGAAATTCCCGCAACAATTCTGTTTCTCTGGATAAAGTTTTCCCGGTCGGGTTTCCGGGAAGAATTGAATTCTGTAATAAGGCAGCCTCCCTCCTGAAGGATCCGTTCAGACAATTTCCTGTTTTTGGCAGGATATAAAAACTGAAAACCGTGGGCGAGAACTGCTATTGTGGGTTTCCGGTATTGTATGGATTTTTCATGGACCTCTTTATCAATACCTAAAGCAAGACCGCTTACTGATATAAACCGGGAAGATTGAGCGGCCTCAAAAAAATCTTCAATGAATTGCCTGCCATAGGCGGTCATATTCCGGGTTCCTACAATACTTATTTTGGGTGTTGAATTTTCATAATTTCCTTTTTGATAAAGTATGGCAGGGGCATCTGCACATTCATTAAGAAGAGCCGGAAGTTCATTAAGGTGTCGTATCGTAATCCGGATATTATTTTTTTCACAATACTTCAGCTCTTTTTCGGCAAAGGTCAGATGTTCCTTATTTCCAATATCTGCCACTGTCTTTTGGCCTAACCCTTCTATTTTCCTGTATTCTTTCTTTGCTCTTTTCCATGCTTCCTGGGCACTTCCAAAGGTCCGGACAAGTTTATAAAAGTTAATATCACCAATTTGACTGCATTCGCGGAGGGCGATGGCATAAAAGTATTCTTCGGAAATCATGTGTGTTTTTCTTCAAATGTAGTGAAATAAGTTTTATTTCTTCCTTAATTCTTCCAGATGATCCCAGATATCATCTCTTTTTTTGTAAGGCAGCTCCATGAAATCTTCAGGGTGGTTGTCTTTATATTCCTGCCATAATTTATCATCTTTTTCACTGTAGTAGTTTGGAAATTCCCAGATGAATTTTTTCTTTTTTTCACCAACATTTTTGAAAGCAAAAGCTATGATGCTTCCCACTACGGCTCCTGAAAGATGTGCCTGCCAGGAAATTTTACTGGGTTCCTCCATATTATAGAATAATTCTTCAGGAAGCATTCCCCAAACCAAACTTCCATAATATAAAACAACAAGCATAGAGATGGTAAGAAGCTTTGTGTTCCATTTAAATACTCCGCTGAAAAACAGGAAAAAAGCAAGAACATAGACCACACCACTGGCTCCAATAGTACAGGTATACATATATTCTCCTGTAAGAATATCTATAGGAGGGAGGAGCCATACCAAAAAGCCGGTGGCCAGCCAGCCGATTATAAAAACTTTATTGGCAACCAAAGGATAGAATTGATATAATAGAAACATTAAAGCAGCAATAGGGATAGAGTTTCCTATAATATGATCAATATTTCCGTGGAGAAGAGGAGAAGTAATTACTCCTATCAGCCCTTCAGGTAATAAGGGGATAATGGCTCCAAAGCAATTTGCAAAAAAGCCCTGCATTTGTAAAAAGTATCCGAACCACATTGCAGATAGCATCAGCAAAGGATGTAGAATCGCTCTTTTGGAAATTACATTTTTAAACATGGGGAATGTACGTCAAATCAAAAGCCAAGGATAAATTTCGGAAAATTTGTCGATGAAATCACTCTATCAGTCTGGTTTTAAGACAAAAGGTATTAAATTTATTTTTCATTCCATCTATTTTGGCATTGATTTTAATGAAGATTAAGGTTTAAAGGTGAAAGGTAACGGAAAAACAGATCCTTAATAAACAAGTTTACCTTTAAAAAAATTATTAATTATTTTTGTATTGAAATTATTTAGAGTAATGAAGAAGTTTTTATGGATTCTTTCCTTCTTTGCAGGGGTTTATGTCAGCGCACAAGAAGAATTGAAAAAAGATTCAATAGTGGCAGATACGGTGAAGTATTGGTCGGTACTGGGAAAAAACACCTTAATGATTAATCAGGCGGCCTTTTCCAATTGGGTCGGCGGGGGAGCCAACAATGTTGGCTGGCTTGCCGGAATCAATTACAATCTGACCTATGAAAAAGACAAAGACCTTTGGGAAAACATTATTATTTTAGGATACGGACAAAATGATACGAAAGGATTGGGAGTCAGGAAAACCCAGGATCTCATAAATGTTTCAACAAATTACGGGCGGAAATTTTCCAAAAGCTGGTATTTCTCTTTAGGAGCCGGTTTACAATCCCAGTTCGCTCCGGGATATGAAGACGGAAATAATCCTGCAGCAAAAAAAATCTCAAATTTTATGGCTCCCGGTTATCTGAACGTCGGTATGGGTATTACTTACAGGCCCAACGATGATTTAACCGTGACTTTACGTCCTACCAACGCCAGATGGACTTTTGTATTAGATAAGGATCTTCAGATGGCAGGAAACTATGGTTTGAAAAGCGATGGAGATTCTTCTTTGCTGCAATTCGGTTTTTTGGGTACAGCCATTTATAAACTGAAAATTATGGAGGATATTAACCTGACCAACACGGCTTCTGTCTTTTCCAATTATCTGGACCGTCCGGACAGGCTGGTTCTTGCCTATGGAGCAATTCTCAATTTAAAAGTCAACAAATATATTTCATCAAATATAACGCTTGACTTATTATATGACCATAATCAAATTGAGAAAACTCAGCTAAAACAGACACTTGGAGTTGGTTTTGCCTATACCCTGGATAATGGGGTAAAACGCTCCGACCGTAAAGACAGCCAATGGTGGATAAATAAAAAATAAGTTTAAAGATAAAACAGGAAAGAGAACTGTCTCCTATGTTTGTACTACAAGCATAGGAGATTTTTTTTTACTTTCCACGAATTTATTCACCCTGACAGGATTTTTTATATATTAGTATTCAAATACAAATGATATGAAAAAAAATACGAACAGAGTAACTGATACTATTCTTATGGGTATTCACACCCTGGATCAATCCCAAGGTTGCTATTACTATACAGTTTATACGGGTTTTCGGCCCCATCAATTACACGGGTAAAACCGGAAGAATAAAAAAAGCTGAAGCCATTGTCTGTATAAAAGCAGAGGATAAATTTTATTACCTGCAAACAATCACCATAGAAACAAAATAAGAATATGTCAGCACCCATCCCATATACGGTTCAGAGCGGAGAAACGCTGCAGGATATCGCCAGGAAACTGGGTATCAAAGACTGGACGAAACTCAAAGATTATCATAATGCCAATTCCGGAACGAAGGTTGGCAATACTCCCTATACAGGGTTTTCCCTGATGACCCCTCCGCCTGACGAGGTTTACGCCCTTAATGGTGAAACACCACCTCCTGATCCCGAAGAAGAACAAAAAACAGCAGAGCAGAAACAGGAAGAGGAAAAGAAGAAGGAAGAAGAAAAAAAGAAAAACGAACAGGCTTCCAAAAGCGACCACGACGGAAAATACTTTGTGGTGCATGGCGCCAAATGTGTTTGTGATAAAGCAGAAAATCCAAAACAAACAGCGGATCTACAGGTAACCACCCATTCCGTTATTGTTTTGAACGATCAACAGGGAAAACTGGCGGCAACCGAAGAAGATAAAACATTCAACCCTCCTGCAGCCACTTTTGGAAAATGTACCCTGAAACCATCCCCGGGAGGCTATCTTCCCTGTGCGGTTGCCCCGGCTCCAAAATGGAATAAAACCTATGACAGCACCCAGGTATTAGGAAAAAATACGCTCACTGAAATATCAGAACTTCCCTGTATGACCGGTGGGAAAATCACCATATTCAAACATGGACAGACGGACTCCGTGAGCAATGCCCATGCAGACAATACCAACCCGGCGGAACTCGCTATGGTTAACCCGGCAGTAGATATGCCTAAGAAAAAGGAGGAATATCCTTCTGTAACTTCTATTGCCTTAACCCAGATAGAAAACAGGATTACCTTTAAAGCAATAGATTCCAAAAATAAAAGCGGTGTTGTGTATCTGCGCAAAGACGAAGAAGCTTCTTTCAAAGCCAATCTGAAAAGCGGGAACCAACAGCTCACCTCATGGGTGGTTTACAGTGACCACCAGGGTAAGAAAGAGAATAGAATCTTTTTAAGAGAACAAATCGGGACAGAATTTTCCCAGAGTTTCGAAGGATTGGGAAAATTCAGGATTGAAGGATACGGAAAACCTAAAACCCCTGAATTTGAAAAAGGGAAATATGACAAATGTGATCCTTCCTGCTCCATTGACGTTGAGGTAGTAGAAAACACCCTGCTTGAGCTGGAATCCACCTCCGGAGATTTTACCACCCGTATCGATCCTTCTAAAAACAGGAAATTCAGAAGGGGTGTTCCTTCGGTTTTCAGGGCTAAGTTTTTGATCCCTGATCTTACGGAAGAGGAGAAATCCAGGCTGACGCTGGCGGTATTTGACGGAAGTGGAAATGCCATTACAGAAGGTGTTCATATCAATGGAGACACCCTTACCTTTACCCCTCAGAACACCAAGGCTAAATACACAATCCTGGCCCGTTATATCAATGAAAATGGTGAAGCCATAGAAAAAAAGATGTCCGGGGAAAGTGAAGGCAATGCAGTTTTAGGCATCAGCCATGGTGCGGAAGTTGTAAGGCCCGGAACCTCCATGTCGTTCAGTGTTACCAAAATGAAATATAAGTTTGGAGATGACAACTCTCCTTTTGGCCTGACTCCGGGGGAATCTTCAGACATTAAATGGAACCTGGACGGTGTACTGATCGGGAATGGGAAAAGCATTACCATTCCAGGGTCGCGGGTTACTCCAGGAAAACATGTTGTGGAAGCATACAGCATGGTGGCCAATGCTACCGGAAAAAACGCTAAAAAAGAAGATGATGACTGGCATTTTGAGGTGAAGGAAAATGATGTGGTAAGCTTTACCGTCAGCGGTACTCCAAAAGTGGGTAAACCTATGACCGCTACTGTTGATAAAATGATATTTTCCGACCTTCTTCCTAATGAAACCGTACACTGGCAAGGGTTTTCCAATGCCGTTACCGGAAAGTCCATCAACTTTACGCCTAAAAAGCCCGGGACATTAACCATTACCAGCAGAATAAAAGGGAAAGGTTCCACCCAAACCATAAATGTAGTACAGCCCATAATTAATGATATCCAGTTTACAGACAGCAACGGAAGTAAAATAGACAAAGCAGGCTGGGGACAGAAAGTAAATATCCGCATTGATCACCAAGGTCTTGAGAATGAGAAGTTGACTATTGTTCTCTGGGATAGTGACACGGTACAGGATGACCCTGTAAAAACCATTACCATCAAAGCTTATGACGGAGGGCTGATTCCGGTAACCTTAGATGCTGACATGAAAAATAAGGCGGGAAACCAGGGATTGATTTATGCCAGAATTTCAGCGCCTGATGTTGTAGCCATTGGGGAAGGATTGCCATTCCCTAAAACATATAAGCTGGATGTCCAGGACAAAAAAGAAATCTTTAATGCCAAGTTAGGCAGTGAAGACGGCAGCGAAAAACATACGGTAGTAGATTATGATGAGATCAGTTATTTCTACGCCAACAGCCGGGGAATAAAGCCTGATGAAAGCCTGTTCCTGGAAATAAGGGATTCCGTACTGGGGAGAGACCCTCTTCTATTACAGCAGGCCAATGTTAAAGCTAATCAGAATGGCATCATCAAACAAAAAATTATATGGAACGGTATAAAAAATAAAGTAAATTTATTGACCGTATATGCCATCGTAAAAGAAAAGAACCAGGACGGAAAAGTCTTATACGATGCAGATGGTGATTATTCTATGGCAACCGCTAAGCTGAGAAAAGGCAGTACCCTGGTTAAAATAGTGGAGAATAAAGGTGCAGTGAAGGTGGGGGATCAACCAATAAGTGGGTCTAATTGTGGTGGTAAATTTTGTATTAAAAAAGGAAGCCCTAAGAGCGAATTGATCAGAGAAATCAATATCCGCTTAGCTGGATTTGGAGGAAATGTTCCAACAGATGAGTTTACTGATAATACAGAAAAAATGGTAAAACAATTCCAACGGGATTATATGAAAGTTGAAGAAACAGGAAAAGTCTGTGGAAATGTTTTAAAAGCTATTGATGAGTTTTGTAATAAATACATTGAACAAATCAATGACTACAAATGTCCTTGCCAAAACCCTAATAATTCTAAAGAAAATGATAAAGCTGCTAAGATAAATAGATGCCCTGAAGGTTGGGGAAAAGGATTATATGCAAGTCAATACATGGACTCAAAAATTAAAGAACCATACAGGAAATATGAATATCCAGGTATGCACCGTTCAATACTGTGGGCAGTAAGCGCCATGAATTTTTACTTAGATTTTACAAAATCAAAATATAAGAAATTTGATATCAATAGAGGATATCGCTGTTGGGCGGATAATGATTTTCACAAGCGGAAGTCCACAAATCATTTTGGAAAAGCAGCAGATATACGCTTTACTAAGAATGGAACTAGAACTAAGGAGGCTTCAGATGCAAATACTATTAGAACTGAAATTTTCAATAAATATCTAAATGCAAAATGGTGGGGCAATCCAAATTTTTTTACATTAGAGAAAGAATCTGATGGAGCTGTAACTTATGTTCATGTAGATTGTCGAGATTTTGCAATTGAATACCATGATAATAAATTCTTTATTAAAACACAAGAGCTTGTTATGGGCAAAAGTATAATTCAAATTGCAAACGAATTAGGGTTAAAAGATATATGTAGTTGTATGGGTGGAGGAGCGACTAATAGTAATTCAAATTCGATAACAAGTGGTGACAGAGTTGACCCTAAAACATTAATTACATCACAAAAGGGTAAAGATTTTATAAAAGACTGGGAAAAATATTATAAAATGCCTTACGATGATTCTAAGCATTATGCTACAATTGGTTATGGATATCTTATAGCCTATAAAAGCCATGTAAAGGTCACTAAAGCCGACGTTGAACAAACAGATATTACTTGGAAAGAGTTCCAAGAAGGAATTTCAAAAGAAAGAGCGTTACAATTATTTGAAGAAAAAATAAAAAAATATGAAAAATCAGTATATAGAGATATTACGGTAAAACTGTATCAATATGAGTTTGATGCATTGGTTAGTCTTCTATTTAATTGTGGACCTGATTTTCTAAAAAATAACAAAGCCCCTAAATTATACAAGAACTTATTAGCAGAAAAATATGAAGACGCGGCAAAAGAATTTTTAGATATAACCAACGATGATACAGAGGGATTAGTAAAAAGAAGAAAAGCAGAAAACGATATGTTTTTAAATAATCATTATGATTCAACACATTAATATTATAAAATGAAATTACAACACATATACATCATTACTTTCTTTATTTTTTTTAGTTGTAAAGGAAATAATGATTTAAACAAAAAGCAAACTTCAATTGCTAAAGAAAACTCCTCTTCTGTAATAAGTATAGAAGATCAAAATAATACTAAAAGGTATAAGTTTAATACAATTTCTCAAAACCCAATTGTTGATATAAAGAAAGAGTCAAGAGAACAGATTATTAATAGATTTAGAGACTCTGAAGTACTCATCAACTTTAATAATAAAACTTTTCAGGCAGGTAAAGAGTGTACATTTGAATATTTTGAAAAAAAAGTTTCTCCTATCAAATATTGGTATAACCAATCAACTATAAATATTTATAAAGAAGAGTTGGCAAAAATAGGAATTTCTCTTCCAAAAGAATTTTCCGTTTTTATGTCAGCGAATCCAAATAAGACATGTGAATATCCAACAAGTGAATATATCCTTATCGAAGGTAAAATAATCTTTATTTATGAAGGTTATTTAATAGTATTTGGAAATGATTTAGATAAATTTGAACAGAATGTTGATAACTCCTCAGATCAGAACATCCAAGATAAGAAAACAATAGCAAAAAATAGTGAAAGAAACATCATATTGCCTGTCTCAAAAGAAGATTTATTAAACCCAAATATTCAATTTCCAATAATTGATAAAAAAATAATTGTCGAAGGTTCTGAAGCATCAAGTGTATATAAACTGGCAAATAATACTTTTTTGTTATGGTTTGACGGAGATAACGAAAGATGGTATGTGGTAACTTTTGTAAATAACCAATTATTTAATAAACTACTTATTGGTAAAAGTGAAACTATTGAATCAGAAAATGGTAAAATAATAGATAATTATATTGATTTTAATATTGGTAAAGATTTAGAAATTAAACTAAAATATAGTACTGGTAAAAAAATAAAAAAAATAGAGAGTTATCAAATCAGCGATCAAACTGGTAAAATTGAAAAGCTCTTGTAAGCCCCTATTATCTGGTAAACAAACACTTAAATTTTTATCTTTTCCTAAATTAAAATAGTATTGATTGCCTTATATGTAAAATATAAATCCTAACTCCACTGAAAACTAATAATGAAATTTTTAATATCCTCTTTTCTACTGATATTTCTTTGGTATTGCAAAAAGCCGAATAATACTCGTCTCAAAGAATTAAAAATACCTCATCTGTTTCTGATAAGGTAATGAACAACGCTGATGAGTTTAATTTTTGATATCTGTGTTGAAAAAGATCAAAATAACAGGCCTTCTTCTCTAAAAATAGAGATTATTAAAAATTCTAAGAATTTCCAAAACATAACGTATAATCCAAGCACTTGGCCTGTAATTAAAGATTCTCTAGCATTAACCCGTGCAAATTATTTTGCGAATGATGCTGTTATAAATGAAGGTGTGGAACATTTCCATGATTTTATTACTGCTGATTTCAATTTTGACGGACGTGAGGACTTTGCAATTCTTTATGATTTTTGGAGGCAATGGAGGACCTTCATATTCATATTTTTTCCAAAATGAGAAGGGCGAATTTCTATCAAATAAAGAGTTTCCATTAAATGAGGGACCATTTCCAAAAATTATCAATAAAGCTGATAAAACCTTAGTTATACAAAGACCAAAGGGCTGTTGTAAAACCAATACAACGGTTTTCCAATTACAAAAAAATAACTGGAAAATAATTTCCACAACAGATGAAGCTATGGAATAATCTAAGGTTTACCTAAAAAGCACAAACAAATTGAGTTAATGAGAAATATATTAAATAAATTATCATATATAGGATTATTCCTCTCTATAATAAACTCATGTCAATCCAAAGAGGAAAAAAAACAAACGAACAGTAGTGGAAATTCAGAAGAAGTAAGTAATAATTTATACATTGGTAAATGGCTTTCTATTAATAAAGAAGGCAACCAATATTATTATTGCACTGATAGTGATAGGTTTTTCGAAATAAATAAAGATAAAATCTATGACCATACTCCTATGGAGGATTCAGATTTTAATATTGATCATATTAAAGAGAAAGAAAATCAAACTTTTTTCTATATAGATAAACAAGAATCTTCTTATTATATTTTAAGCTGGGTCGACAAGAATAAAGGTATCATATCATACCAATTTAATAAGGATAGCCCAAACTTTTTTATTGCAGAAAAAAAATTAAAAAGTATTAATAGTAAAACTTGTCAGCCAAAAGCTAAATCGTGTGATTTTAATAACCTTTCGGATAAATATAAGTTTGTTTTAGAAGCCGGAGAATATAAAAACGAAAAAGAACAAACATATCCAATTTCAGCATGGGTTATTGTAACCAATAAAAAAAGTGGAAAATCACAGGAGATTCATTTTGAACCAAATTCGTGGGCAACTTACAGTAACTTACCTTGTGACAGTTTTTCTGTAAAAGATTTTAATTTTGATGGTCTAGAAGATTTTGCAATTGTTTGGGATCAAGGAGGAGCCGAAAAATTATATGAATATTATTTTCAGGATGAAAAATGAAATATTCTTCTCAATCCAAATTATAAGTTCTTTTAAGTTTGAATTCGTTAATATGAATAGTTAAGTGGTTTTATTTCATTGAGTTATGGGTTTTTGTTCCAAAGCTTTAAATTCATTTCAGAGTGAATTTTGTATTGGCGTAAATTATTATTTATACATTTGCAGCAAATCGTTAATTATGAAAAAACTTTTATTACTCACTTCCATGTCTTTGGGAGTTATTGTCAGTGCCCAGGAAACTAAAACTGAAGCTCCTGTAAAGGATACCGCTAAAGCCTGGTCTATTCAGGGTCAAAACACATTAATGCTTAATCAGGCTGCCTTTTCAAATTGGGTAGGAGGGGGAGCCAACAATGTAGGCTGGCTTGCCGGTGTAAATTACAACCTTACCTATGAAAAAGGAAAAGACCTTTGGGAAAACATCATTATTCTTGGCTACGGGCAGAATAATACCCAAGGTACAGGGGTAAGAAAAACACAGGATGTTATTAACCTTTCCACAAACTATGGGAGAGAATTTGCCAAGCATTGGTATTTGTCAGGTGGCGCAAGCCTTCAAACCCAATTTGCTCCCGGGTATGAAGACGGTAATAATCCTGATGCAAAAAAGATCTCCAATTTCTTTGCCCCGGGTTATCTGAATCTTGGTGCAGGGGTTACATACCGTCCCAATGACAATCTTACAGTAACTTTACGTCCGGCTAACGCAAGATGGACTTTTGTATTGGATAAAGACCTTCAGAAAGCAGGTACTTACGGGCTTAAAAATGATGGAGACTCTTCTCTTTTCCAGTTTGGTTTTCTGGGAACAGCGATCTATAAGGTAAAAATTATGGAGAATATTAACCTGACCAATACTGCTTCTGTTTTCTCAAACTACCTGGATCATCCGGAGAGATTGGTACTTGCTTATGGAGCCGTTTTGAATATGAAGATCAATAAGTATATTTCTTCCAATATCACATTAGACTTGCTGTATGATCACAATCAGATCTGGAAAACACAGTTGAAACAAACGTTAGGAGTAGGTTTTGCCTATAATATAGACAACGGAAAGAAACGTTCAGACAATAAAGACAATCAAAGCTGGCTGAAAAAATAGAACTCGGTTAGTTGAGACCATAGAAAAAGCACTTCTAAATGAAGTGCTTTTGTGTATCAATATATATATAAGTCTTAAAATTCTATATCCACTTCAAGCTTTTCAGCCAAAAGTTTTGAAATTTTATCTTTAAGAGGTTCGATATCAATGTTTTGCATTGCATCATTGGCAAAGGCATATAGAAGTAAAGCCTGAGCCTCTTTTTTAGAAATTCCTCTTGCTCTTAAATAGAATAACGCATCTTCATTCAGCTGACCTACCGTACAACCGTGAGAACACTTTACATCATCGGCAAAGATTTCCAACTGAGGTTTGGTATCAATACTTGCACCTTCGCTTAATAAAACGTTGTTATTCTGCTGGTAAGCATTGGTTTTCTGAGCAATTTTATCAACAAAAACCTTCCCATTGAAAACACCATGTGCATTACCGTCAAAAATGCCTTTGTAGTTCTGATAACTTTCACAGTTCGGGAAGTTATGGTGAACGGCCGTATGGTGGTCTACCAACTGATCTTTACCAATAATCGTAATTCCATTCATAAATGAATTGATATTGGATCCGTTATGAATAAAATCCAGGTTATTTCTTACCAGTTTTCCTCCGAAAGAGAATGTGTTTACAGTAGTTAAACTGTCTTTTTCCTGTTTTGCGAAGGTATGGTCTACAAGGTAAGAAGTATTGTTGTCATTCTGAAGTTTGTGCCAGTCCGCTTTTGCATTGGGATAGGTAAAGATCTCTGTCACAGAGTTAGTTAACACATAGGTGTCATCGAAATTGTGGTGACTTTCAATTACCTCTACTTTTGCTCCTTCTTCTACAATCAATAAATTTCTTGTGTTGTAGAATGTATTTTCTTCCTGATTCTGAGAAATGTAAAAAATATGGATTGGCTTTTCAATCACTACATTTTTAGGAACTTTCAAAAAGAAACCGTACTTGCAGTATGCAAGGTTTAAGTTGGTAAAAGCCAGGTCCTTGGAAGCAATTGTGTTAAAATATTTTTCAAATATCTCTTTATGTTTGTCATCATTCAATGCATAATTGAATGAAAGGAACTCTACATTTTCAATAGAAACTTTTGAAAGTTCTTTGTGAAGTTTACCATTTACGAAAACAATCCAATCAAAATTTTCCTCTCCAAGATGCAGTTCATCAAACTGCTCTTTAGTGATGTTGTGGTTTTCTTTCGGGAAAAAGTTATAATTTTTTTCCGTGATCTCCTTTAGATTGGTATATTTATATTCTTCGTCTTTTTTTGTCGGAAAACCAGCTTCTGCAAACTTTCCTAAAGCCTGAACTCTCGTTTCATCCAAAAAGCGATGACGAAGTGTGCTTAGAAATTCGTTATGATTATTTAAAATTTGTTCGTTTAAACTCATTTTCTGAACGTTTATTCTGTCACGTATAAGAATGCTGGATTCCTACAGAATGACAAAGATTGCGTTTATTTTTTTAATTTTTATCGGCTTTAATCTTCAATTAATTTAAAAGCCAGTCGTACCCTTTTTCTTCAAGCTCTAATGCCAAAGATTTATCACCTGTTTTGATGATTTTTCCGTTAGCTAAAACGTGAACGAAGTCAGGTTGAATATAGTTTAACAGTCTTTGATAGTGCGTAATTAAAAGAACTGCATTTCCTTCGTTTTTAAAATAATTTACCCCATCTGCAACGATTCTTAATGCATCGATATCCAATCCTGAATCGGTTTCGTCAAGGATAGCCAGTTTAGGATTAAGCATCATCATCTGGAAGATTTCGTTTCTTTTCTTTTCACCCCCTGAGAACCCTTCATTCAGTGATCTTGAAAGGAAATCCTTTTTGATTCCAAGCTTTTCAGATTTTTCACGGATTAATGCAAGCATTTCCTTTGCCGGCATTTCCTCCAATCCGTTTGCTTTTCTGGTTTCGTTTAAAGCAGCTTTGATGAAGTTTGTAACAGACACCCCGGGAATTTCTACCGGATACTGAAACGATAGGAAGATTCCTTTATGTGCCCTGTCTTCAGGAGCATCTTCAATGATGTCTTCTCCTTCGAAAAGAATCTCTCCACCTGTTACTTCGTAATCTTCTTTACCTGCGATTACGGAAGAAAGGGTAGATTTACCGGCTCCGTTCGGCCCCATGATAGCGTGCACTTCACCCGGCTTTATTTCAAGATTAATCCCTTTTAATATTTCTGCGCCATCTTCAATTCTGGCGTGAAGGTTTTTAATTTCTAACATTTTATTTGCTTAAACAAATTATTTTTGAATTCTATATACTAAACTTTCAGGCTGACCAGGAACATCATTAAGCGTCCCGATTCGGATCATACCTGCCTTTTCCAAAACTTTAACAGAAGCTATGTTGCCGGGACGGACAATAGCGAATATTTCTTCCTTATTCTTCTCATTAAGCCCGTATTCTATAGCTTTCTTTGCGAATTCTGTGGCGTATCCCTTCCCCCATGCCCGGGAGGCAAAACGATAGCCTAAATTCAATTTTTCTTCTTCTCCGTAGAGCTTATAGCTTAGCCCTCCAAAACCAATTATGTTGTCAGGATGATCTTTTTCAACAATCGCCCAACCTCCAAAATTATGTATTTCCCAATGATCAAGCATCCTGGCAAATGTGCTTTCTGCTTTTTCAAAACTCATGGGTCCACCTGGATTGTAAATATTGGTTTGAGGATCATGATTAATTTCAAAGAATTTTTCAAAATCTTCTTTTGCTGGTCTTCTTACAATTAATCTTTCTGTAGCTATCATATTTTTATCCTACTGATCCTTCTAATGAAATTTCAAGTAGTTTTTGTGCTTCAATGGCAAATTCCATTGGAAGTTTGTTTAATACTTCCTTACTGAACCCGTTTACAATCAGAGCAATGGCTTTTTCCGTATCAATTCCCCTCTGGTTACAGTAGAAAATCTGATCTTCCCCAATCTTTGAAGTTGTCGCTTCGTGCTCTAATTGTGCACTAGGATCTTTGATTTCTATATATGGAAAAGTGTGTGCTCCACATTCATTACCCATTAATAAAGAGTCACATTGTGAAAAGTTTCTGGCTCCTTTTGCAGAAGGCATTACTTTTACCAGTCCTCTGTATGAATTCTGGGATTTTCCTGCAGATATACCTTTTGAAATGATTGTAGATCTGGTATTTTTTCCAATGTGAATCATTTTTGTTCCCGTATCTGCATATTGGTGGTTGTTCGTTACTGCGATAGAGTAGAACTCTCCGATGGAATTGTCTCCTTTCAGAATACAAGAAGGATATTTCCATGTTACAGCAGAACCTGTTTCAACCTGCGTCCATGAGATTTTTGCGTTTTTTTCACAAAGACCTCTTTTTGTGACAAAATTGAACACTCCTCCTTTTCCTTCTTCATTACCCGGATACCAGTTCTGAACCGTAGAATATTTAATTTCTGCATCGTCTAACGCAATCAATTCCACAACTGCAGCATGGAGCTGGTTTTCGTCCCTTGATGGTGCTGTACAGCCTTCCAGGTAAGAAACATAACTTCCTTCATCGGCAATTACAAGTGTTCTTTCAAACTGTCCTGTTCCTGCCTGGTTGATACGGAAATATGTAGAAAGTTCCATCGGGCATTTTACGCCTTTAGGAATATAACAGAAACTTCCGTCAGAGAATACTGCGGAATTTAATGCTGCATAAAAGTTATCACCTCTGGGAACTACTTTTCCAAGGTATTTTCTTACCAAATCAGGATGATTCTTAATCGCTTCAGAAATAGAACAGAAAATAATTCCTTTTTCTGCCAAGGTATCCTGAAAAGTGGTTTTCACAGAAACTGAGTCCATTACGATGTCTACAGCCACTCCTGAAAGTCTTTTCTGCTCTTCGATATTGATTCCTAGCTTTTCAAAGGTTTTCAATAATTCCGGATCTACTTCATCAAGGCTGGCAAGTTCAGGCTTTACTTTAGGTGCAGCATAATAACGGATTGCCTGAAAATCAGGTTTTTCATATTTGATGTTGGCCCAGGTAGGTTCTGTCATTTTCTGCCAGATCTTGAAGGACTCCAGTCGCCATTCAGTCATCCATTCCGGCTCTTCTTTTTTAGCAGAGATGGCACGGATGATATCCTCATTTAAACCAGTCGGGAAGTCTTCATAATCAATCTTCGTTTCCCAACCGAATTCATATTTTTTATTTTCTAGATCGACTCTTAAATCGTCTTCAGTGTATTTTGACATTAATTAAATAATTAAAAAATTAAATGATTAAAAATTAGCTTTGTTCCCTAGTATCAGTTTTAGAGAGATAATCAATAAATTTTGATAATTGTTTAGAAACTAATTTACAATCATTAATTAACTGGTTCGTATCTTCATCATAACAGCGAGCAAAGATGTAACATATTTCTTACTTCTCCACAACTTCCTTTAGAATATTTTAAATATCGAATAAACTGTGTGTTATTATTGTACTCGCTTCCCTCTTCAATGTTATTTGAAACCGACAAAACAGCTCTTTTGATTTGGTTTGTCAGTTCAAACTTTTTTTAAACTTGTCTTTTTTTAAAAGATTAAAGATATTCTTAGTTAGAGTAACTGTAAGTTGATAAACTTCAAAATTTTCAAATTCAGCAGCCATTACTAATCTTTAAATTTTTCAATCATTTAATCTTTTAATAGCTACAAGCTAAATGATTCACCACACCCACATGTTCTGGATGCGTTCGGATTGTTGAAAACAAATCCCTTTCCGTTCAATCCTCCTGAATACTCAAGAGTTGTTCCTGCTAAATAGAGGATGGATTTTTTATCTATAATAATTTTAATGTTATTATCTTCAAAAATCTGATCTGTGTCTGTTTTTTGGTTGTCAAACTTTAAAACATACTCTAAACCAGAGCATCCGCCGCTTTTCACCCCCACCCGTATATAATCTTCAGCAGGGTTAAAACCATCTTCCGTCATTAACTGGATGGCTTTTTCCTTTGCATGGTCTGATACTTTTATCATTGTATTTATTTAGAATGATTTAATGATGCAAAAATACGAACTAATTTCCGCAATCTCAAATCGAAGATATCTATTTTAATGATTATGATCTTAATAGGACTGTTTTTGTTGTATAAAAGGTACTTCATCAGTATAAAAATTTCTTTTACAGATGAATAGCCCTGTTTTTGATTTAACCTTGAAATGCATTTGTGATCTATAAAGAAAATTGGGATAAAACAAGCAACCTGTCTTTTAATGCCAGGCTGCTATCCAATAAAAGAAATAATAATGAGAAAATTAGGTATTATTGCTTTGGCGCTTTTCATCCAGCATGTCTCGGCACAGACCAATCGGTTCGTGTATCAGGTAACTATGAAACCCAATGCAGAAAATAAAAGTGAAATAAAAACAGAAAACGCTTATTTGGATATCTCTCCCGAGAAATCAGTTTTTTATTCAGAAAACAGGATCAAAAGAGATTCTATTATGCAAAAGGCTTTTCAAGGTGGTGGTGGAAGAGGAAGTATCAACAGGGATCAGATGGAAAGTCTGAGAACCAATATCAGCTATTCCGTAGAAAAGGATAAAACCAATCAGAAAACGTATTTTAAAGACAGAATCGGAAGGGATATGTATTCTTATGAAGAAGACCGGCCCGTGAGTTGGAAAATTTCCTCCGAAACAAGAAAAATAGGAGAATATAAAGTTCAAAAAGCTGAAACAGATTTTGCAGGAAGAAAATGGACAGCCTGGTTTACAACAGATCTTCCTTATCAGGACGGACCATATAAGTTTGGCGGACTTCCTGGATTAATTGTAAAAATAGAGGATGATAAAGGAGATTATTCTTTTGATCTGATGAAGAATTATAAAATTGCAGAATTTCCGACTTTGAGCCAGTTTGGAAATACTTTAAAAGTAAAAAGAACCGATTTTGTAAAACAGCAGCAAAAGTTCAGAACAGATCCTATGTCATTTATGACTCAGGGGGCAGGAGGTATATCTGCTCCAATGAGAATCGGAGGTGGAAGAGGCTCTGGCGGAAATCAGAACCCTGCCGATATAAGAAAAAGAATGGAGGAGAGGGTTAAAGAAGAAGCTAAGAAAAATTCTAATCCAATCGAATTGCAATAAATGAAAATTCGGTCTCATTTTGAGACCGAATTTTTTATATTTAGTTTATCAAACCTAACAGGTTTGAGCAGTTTACCTTAGCAAGGTTATTTTAAAAGCTGGTTGAAGGTATCCCCTTGTCTGATATCACCGGTATTATACCCTTTCATAAACCATTCTTTACGCTGTGCAGAAGATCCGTGGGTAAAGCTTTCCTGATTCACATATCCCTGTGCTCTTCTCTGAATATTATCATCCCCAACAGCCTCAGCAGCATCTATGGCAGACTCAATATCTCCGGGCTCCAGAATATTTTTGCTGTCATTGGTTCTTTTCGCCCACACTCCGGCATAGAAATCTGCCTGAAGTTCTGTGGCAACAGATACCCTGTTCATTTCAGCTTCCGAATATCTTCCGCTCCTTCTTAAAGCATCTACTTTTTGAGTAGTTCCTAGAAGAGTTTGTATATGATGACCCATTTCGTGTGCTAGAACATAGGCTACAGTAAATTCAGTAACCTGAGCTCCGAATTTTTGCTGAAGCTCACCGAAAAATTCCATGTCCATATAGATTTTCTGATCGGCAGGACAGTAAAATGGTCCCATGGCAGACTGTGCTGTGCCACATCCAGAGCTGGTTGTGTTTTCGAAAAGTACAATTGTGGGTTTAGAAAAACTCATCCCGTTTTCTTTAAAGATCTGACTCCAGGTTTGGGTATTCCATCCGGCCATCATATCAACCATTTCCCCGATCTTTTTTTCCTGTACGGTAAGCTCTCTTTTCTCGCCGGTATTCCCGGAGGATTGTATGCTGCCGGAATTTAAAATGCCGGACGGATCGCCACCCAGAAAGAAAACGATTGCAGCTATAATTAAAGTTCCAAGTCCTCCACCTACAATCATACCTCCGCCACCGGAGCCACGGCGGTCATCAACGTTTCCGCCTCTGTCGTCTGTCCATCTCATACTAAATGTTTTTGTGACGTAAATTTATAAAATTAAAACATACAATAATTAAAATGTTATAATCGGAATGTCTTTATCCGGATAATTATTAAATTTTTGAATAAGTCCTTTGATATATTCATTCGTTTCTTTATAGTTTTTGTCTTTCGTTCCTTTGAAATCATAAGTAAAACTATCTCCCGAGTCATTACTGAAAATAATACGGTGAGAGGCCGGGTCTTCTATAAAATCATTGATAATCTTGCTTAATTTTTCTTTTTTAATGTTTTCTTTATATACTTCCGGGATGAATAAGTTATCTGTCTTTTTTATTGCTGTCATTTCGAAGCTATATTCTCCATCCGCCGATTCTGCTTTGAGCACCAGTCCGGGCAATCCGGAAAAAATATAAGGACCATCATTGATGGGAACATCTGTAGTGTATAGGATATGCCATTTTCTTTGCCCAAAATCAGCATAAGCCTCGTTGGTGGAATAGCTTTTATAATTTTCGTGTTTTTTTAGATCATAATATTGCAGATTCTTTTCATTATACCAATACTTGAACTGATTAAATGTACCTCCTACAGTATGAATATTTTTAGAGAGATGCTTGGAAACTTTAAGCCTGAGTAAAGGACTTGCAATGGATTTTACAGCAACAATATTATTTTGACTGATCAAAGAGTCAATTGTAGCTTTATTAAGATTATAAAAAATGCTTTGGTCCTTAACGATTTTTAAGATCATATTTTCTTTTACGAATGTATTGTTCTCTTTTTGTGGCTTAAACTTTACTTCATACGTAATCTCATAACTCTGCGCAAAGAAATAACCAAAAGGGTACCACAGTAGAATAAAAATAAGAACAGGCTTCATTATAGGTCTACTATTCATTAAACTTTTCAATTAAAACTTTTTTATAATACTCTTTATTGTGCCCGTTGGTGTGGTCCAGGTAGTTATATTTTTCCTGAAAATATTGTTTTTGGCAGTTTTGTGGCAGGTATTTGTTAACATTATCATCATCTGTGTGTTCTACAATAGGATAGATCGGAAGTTCAGCTTGCAGTAAAGTCTTATTCTTTGCCAACGTTTTAATAACCAGATAACGTAGAGAATAATCGCAGCTGTATTTTGTAATATCTGGTTCTATATATTTTTTGAAATAATAATTAATAGCTTCTTTTTTAAATGCCTGATCTAAATTGGATCTGTCAAAGGTTAGAAATAAAGTATAGAGCCACTGATACTTTATATAATTTTTTAATCTTTTTACAGAGTCTGTGTCATCCGGAGAAATAAGAATATTCGATAGTTTGCACTTCTTTAAGATATCTGCAAGAAGCATTTCTGAAGTAATTTTTAATTCTTCAATGTTTTTCTTATCCTCAATGTTATAATAGACATTCGTTTTTCCAAATGTTTTGTTAGTTAGTGTTTCATTGATGTATTCGTGGATAATGGCCTGATCTCCTGTGTAAACAAATTTTTGATCTTTCTCAATGGTAATATTTAGTTTTTCTGTTGGCTCAAGAAATAAATTAATATTTCGAAAAAGCTTATCAGCGATATTGATAGTGATCTTATTTATTTCATTAATTTCTTTTTTGCTATGGCTATTTATTGATATTTCTTTTTTTTCATTTTTTACTATAATAAGATCATCAGTCTTATTGATAAGGGTAAGTTCCTGTGCCTTTAGTCCGCAAAATGAAAATAAGAGGATACAGGATATCCTCTTATTTAAAAATAAATACTTCATATATAAAGTATAAAATTTACTTGTGAAATTAAGAATTCCTATAGTTATCACATATGTTGAAACAAGTTTCAGCATCAGGTGCTATAGTGTCTAAAGGTGGTTTTCCCGATCCCGCTGGTGCACAATGGCAATTAAATTCAGTCCCTCCTTTTACAGTTTTTAATTCTCTTCTTGAAATTTGTTTTAGATTTTTCATTAACAATTAGTTTTGGTTAAGTTTTTTTTGTTTGCTTTCAAATATAATAAAAATATCATCAAATGGTGATATTTTTATTATGTTTTGTTACCTGTTCAACTGTTTTGTTTTTAACCAATACGATGTAGACTGGTAAGCGGAAATGGTTTCGTCTACCAGCTTCTGATCTGCTTTTTTCAGCAGTTTTTCATTATAATAAAGCTTAAATTCAGGGGCAAGATCACTTTTTTCCTGCTCCAGAGAATACTGTTTTACTTTTTTTACCGGGGAAATGATAGTTAAACGTCCGTCTTTTACAAATCCAAGATCCTGATAGGTTGCAATATAGGCTTTAGGCTGAAATTCTTTTGTAAAAACATCCTGCCCTAAAAATTTTGATGTATAGCTGAAATTCAATAAGCCTAATAGAGTAGGCATGACATCAATCTGGGACATCAGCGTATCAAACTTTTGCGGCTGAATAAAACCTTCCGAAAAGATCATAGCAGGAATTCTGTACTTATCCATCGGAAGCTCTGTCTTTCCGGCACTGGAAGCACAATGGTCTGCAATGATTACAAACACCGTATTTTTATACCAATCCTGTTTTTTTGCCATATCAAAAAACAGTTTAAGAGAGTAATCTGTATATTTTACTCCTCCTTCACGGGATTTTGCCGTTCCGGGAATATCAATCCTTCCATCAGGGTAGGTAAAGGGTCTGTGGTTGGAAACCGTCATCCAGTGATTGAAAAACGGTTTTCCTGACTTGGCTTCAGCATTCATTACCTGAATGGCTTTTCTGGCCATATCTTCATCGGCAACACCCCAAACATTGGCAAAAGTAATTTCTTCCGGCTTAAAGCTATTTCTGTCTACAATACCATAGCCATTCCCTCCAAAAAAATCCTGCATATTATCAAAATAGCTGTAACCGCCATATAAGAATTTTACATCATAGCCTTTGGATTTGAAGACATTTCCCGTGGTAAATTTATTTTTATTATCATTCCTTTTAATGATACTTTCTCCGGCCGTAGGAGGAATACACAGCGTTAAAGCTTCCAGTCCACGCACGGTTCTGTTTCCCGTAGCATAAAGATTGGTGAAGAGCAGTGATTTATCAGCCAGACTATCCAGGAACGGTGTAATTTTCTCTTTATTTCCGTAGTGCTCCATAAAATCTGCAGAAAGACTTTCGATGGAAATCAAAACCACATTTTTCTTAAGTTCAGGCTGTTCCGAAACAATATTCCTTGATAACATAGGCTGCGAATACTGGCTTAAGAAATTACTTTCAGCCTGCTTCTGATTGATCTGCAAATAAAACTGAAAATAATCCAGCTCATTATGGGTGAATGCCCAGTAAAACTTAGGTAATCCGTTGGCCTCAATTTCATCGGCAAAAACATTATCTGATTTGATCTGCATTAATGAAGGTATTGCCAAAAGGCTGAGCGCACAAAGGACCATAAATGTGCCCAGTAAGACCATTTTTTGTTTGAAATCAGGAAGTTCCAGCAGCTCATCTTTTGTTTTTTTATAGATAAACCATGTGATAGCCAGGGTAACAATCATTATTGCTGAGAATAATGGGACAACAGGATAGCTTTCCATAATATTCCCAATTACCTCATTAGTATAAATCAGATAGTCTACTGCAATGAAATTATACCGTACACCAAACTCATTATAGAAAAAGTATTCACTTACTCCATTGAAGATGATTAAAAGGACGTAGAGAAATAATGTGATAAAATACAATACGTTACGGATTTTGATTCTTTGAGTAGGAAGGAAAAGCATGATTCCAAATAAAAATGTTTTTATCCCTACAAATGCCAACGCTATTTCAGTAACTGAGCCTCCGTACTGCTTAAAAATATTATTGGGAACAAGCCAGATATACAGGAAAAACAGAACCAGTATCCCGAAGATAATATAACCATAAGGCTTTTTATATTTCGAATTGGAAAGGAATAAAAAATAGAGCGCCAGAAACGTACTGGCCAGTATGAAGACCACTATATCATTCAAAAGGCCTATACCAAGCACTTTTATTACTTCAAAAAAGCTAAAACTGGCTGTGGTAATGGGATGGAAAAAGAATACTGTTCTTATTATCAACGATATAATAAGATAGAATACTCCTAGATACAGGAACGGTTTTATTTTTCTTAAAAACATGTATTGAACGGTCTATATTAGTTTCACAAAGATAGTTTTTGTGTTCAACTTTTAACATAAAAAAGTAAAAACATACGGTTTATTAAGAAGATTTTAATGGTTTCAAAAAGAAATAAGAAGGGACAATAGTCAATTTACCGGATAATGCTGATAAAAAAAGACCATCCCTAAATTGAGATAGTCTTCCTGTTATCGTTGCATTGGTTTAAGATTAAGAATGTCCAAAACCAATGTTTCCTTTTTTATCAGATAATTTCTTTTTAAAATCTATCATTCGTAAGGCGGTCACTGCTGCTTCCACTCCTTTGTTACCAAGGTCGCCCCCGCTTCTTGCAATAGATTGCTCTTTGTTGTCGTCTGTTAATACACAGAAAATAGTAGGGGTATCAGTCATGATATTGCAGTCTTTAATTCCTTGTGCTACTGCTGAACATACATAATCAAAATGAGGTGTTTCTCCGCGGATTACGCATCCGATAGAAATTACTGCATCAAACTTTCTTTCTTTGCAAAGCTGCATGCTTGCATAGCTCAGCTCAAATGCTCCTGGAACAGGAAAAAGTTTGATATTTTCAGGTTTCACTCCTTCTTTTTCAAGGATTTCCAGGGCTGCATCACGAAGATTGTACGTTACAAAATCATTCCACTCAGAAAAAACAATGCCGATAGAAAAATCTTCGGCATTTGTTATATGAAGTGGCTTGTAATCGGAAAGATTAACTGTTGCCATTTTTTAATAATATTTAGTCATTTCGATATAAGAATCAGACATTCCGTTGTCATAATCCTGGTATTTCTCATCAATGGTAGAGAAATATTTTTTAGCTTCTGTATTTTTCTTTAATCCTAAAGCCAGAATACCTGCTTTTCTTGTGAAGTAATACGTTGTATAAGGATCATCAGAAGCAGTGGCTGCTTTGTCTAGTAAAGATAAAGCCTCATCATTTTTATTAAGGCCTGATTTTGCATCTGCCATAGCTCCGTACTTCATCGCTACCAACGTTTTGTTGTCTGATGAAAACTTGTCTAACAGGTCATAAGCTTCCTGGAATTTTCCTTCTTTAAATTTCAATAAACCGGCATTGTACGCTGATAGCTGGCCAACACTTGTTCCTGAATAATCGTTATATGTACCAACAAAACCAGGGTTTGCAGCTGATTTTCCACCCAAAGCTTCTTTATCTTTCCCTTCAGAAAGGTTTTTCTGAGCAGCCAGGAAACTTTTTACAGCTTCAGCATTTTTAGGCGCAACTACAAATTGCTTATATCCAAAGAATCCTAAAACACCCAATACCAAGACTCCAAATGCAATACCTAAAGGCTTTGAATATTTTTCAAGAAATCTCTCAGTATTTAAAGCCTCTCTGTCAAGGTCCTTAAAGAACTCAACAGTTTCTTTACCTTCTTGCTCATTCTGAGCACTCTTTCCCAATTTTGCCATAAGTTTTTAAAAATTGAATTGCAAATTTAATTGTTTCTGAATGATTTACAAAATACTTTTAGCGCATTGTTCTGTAAATGTTGTGATTTATTAAATATAAATACGAAAATGCCCCGAAAACATAGTTTCCGGAGCATTTAATTTATTATTGGTATTGGTTAATACTCTAAGATATGGTAAACATCAGCACCGAACTTTTTCAGTTTTTCATCTCCGTTTAGCCCTTTTAATCCAATCAGGAAGCTAAATTGAGATACTATTGCTCCCTGTTTCTCTACCAGTTTGGCTGCTGCCTCTGTAGTTCCTCCTGTGGCCAGCAGGTCATCATGAATCAAAATTCTTTGTCCTTTTTTGATCTGTCCTTCGCGCGTTTCTATTTCAGCACTCCCATATTCCAGGTCATATTTCTCCGAAATGATAGGTGGAGGAAGTTTTCCTGCTTTTCTGATCAGGATAAACGGAACCTCCAAAGCGACTGCAATAGCAATCCCAAACAGATAACCGCGACTTTCTATTCCGCAAACCGCATCTACTTTTCCTTTACTGAAGGCGGCAAGGTCAGCAATTACTTCTTCGTAAAGTTTCGGATTTAAAAAAATAGGCGATATATCCTTGAACTGTATTCCCGGAATTGGAAAATCAGGAATATTTTCAATGGTATTTTCAAGTTTTTTGATCAGTTCTGCTGAAGCCATTTATGGATTTATTTTATAGCTGGAAATTTTCCAGTCTCCGTTTACATTTTTAAGTCCGAATGTTACTTTCAAAGAAGTTGTCTTTCCGTTTTTGTCTGTTACATCGTAAGTAGCGTTTACACTGGCACCATTGGCATTGGCAGCACTTGTGGTAATGTTTTTCACACTTACGTTTTTCACCGCTCCAAAGCCGGAATTAGGATTTGAGAACGATTCGTAGCTTCCCCAGCTTGGGTTGTTGGATGCATCGTACGCTGCTTTTAAATTTTGTGAGCTTACATTATTCAAAAACTTGCTTACCGTATTTTTAGGATCTGCAGAAGGCTGTTTTGGAGTTGCCGGAGCTGCCGGAGCATTAGTATTGCCAGGTTCTGTTGTGGAAGGTGTTGTAGTGGTTGCCGGATTATTAGGATCCACCACTGCACTTGGCTGTTGGGCGACGGCTGTAGTATCTGTTTTTGGCACTGCAGGTACTTTTAAAGCGGCAGCGTTGACATCTAGCCCGATTTTTGACATTTTGAATGTTTTGGCAGTTGTTTTTACAGAAACAGTAATGTCAATTTTATTATCCACTACTTTTGAAGCAGGAATAGAAGAGAACTTAAGGTTAAAACCTTTAAAATTATTATCCTGCATAAGATTTTTCGCAGTAGAAAGTCTTACTCCGTTACTGAAAACTTCCAGGGTAGCTTCCAGCCCGGCGCCTGTAAAAGATATGGGATTTCCGGCAGCATCCACCAGTCTTGGAATAATCTGAATAGCCGTAGGAGAGCCTGTTCCGTCATCACCTGTAGGTCTCGTAACAAGGCTTAAAGCGCCTGCTTTTACATCATTCGGGTCAGTTTCCTTGGCTTTGTCATCCCCGAAGATATTCATTTCTCCCAGTGATGGTGGGGCAGTACTGGCCCATTCGATACCGTTTTTCTTTGCAACTTCGTCTGCCAGAGCCATGATTTCAGGAACTTTTTTCCCGTTGATCAGTTTTCCAAGGGCTTTTAGCTCGTTGATATCACCATCAGCCTCTACACCAAATGTTTTAAGGATATAAAGAGCTTCATTAAACTTAATCTGCTTAATGGTTGGAAGACTGGAAGTCATGTCATTGATACTTGACTGCAGTGTTTTAGTATTCGTAGCATCTACATGATCTTTCTTGCATGCTGTAAAAAGCAACAGGCTGAAAACAAGTAGAAAAGAAAACTTTTTCATTTTTATTTGGTTTGTTGCAAATTTAGTAAAACCTTTATTAATAGTAAGTTTTTATTTTTATTTTATGTTTTTTTAGGAGTATGTGCCTGAGATTTATAGATCAGAAGATAAGATGCGAATAATTGCAGAAACCATAGTGACCTGAAAAGATTTATTATTTTTCAGATACGAAGATGACAAGTGTGGCGCTCATATAAAAGTTTAGTATGACTAATAGTAGTTACAGCATTCAGTTTTAATCTTAATTTTAGAAAGGATTTGTGGCAATTATTTATTAGGCTTTTCCTTCAGATCATCTTTAAAAAAGCTGCTGAAAATGGACTGCATATTCGGAAAGGAAGAAGAATTCCAGAATTGGGTTTTATAATTGCTGTAATCTTTATTGAATTTTACTTTTTCAATATCTTTTTCATCACTAAAGCTTAATTCAGCAGGATAAAAATTATTGTATGTAATAATCTGGTTATAGTCGGTTTCGCTTTTGTGTTTTAGTTTTAAGGAAATAACCTCGTTGTATTCTAAAAAATCTTTTAGGCTTTTTTCTGAATTTTTTTCAAAAGACATATTAAGGATGGTCCTGAGATCAAAGATCCTGAATCCGAAAATAGAGAATTCTTTTTGCTGTAGAGCTTCTCCTGTTACTTCAAGCTGATCTTTATGATCTCCTTTCAATTCTTTTATGACATTTCTTTTTGTCTTATACTCTTCAGGATTTCCTACGTACTTAAGCTCTGGCAGTCGTAGAGAGCTGCTGGTGTCCCACGAGGATACTATTTTTTTTTCATTTTTAGCATCTGCTAAATGAAATATCCTGTATTGTTCAATATTTGCACTCTTCAGTTTTTTTGTTTTGTTGTCAAAAATATACGTTATAACCCCGTCCGTATAGCTATTTAGTCTGTTATTCATCGTTACATAGGCATTAAAGTTTCCTTTTATATGAATATATTTGGCAGGTTTACTATTCTTGATAATGATGGTTTCAATTTCTTTAAACTGATCATTAATCCTGATCACGTCTTTATCCATATCCGAATAAGAAAGGCTAGCCACCGGGAAACTGTTATAAACGATCTGGAATTTTTCCTGAGAAGGAGATAGTGTTTGCTTTTCAATTTTCCCGTCAATATCGGAATAGGCAAGAATATTTCCGTCTTTTCCAAATACGGAAACTTTGGGAAGAGGTTTATTGGTCTTTTCAGAGATGAAAGTAATGGTTTGAGCGTTTGCGAAAACAGAGACCAGGATGAGCATGATACAAAACAGGTATATTCTTTTCATGGCAATATTTGTTTGGTGTTTACTATTAAACCAGACTTTAATGTAAAGGGATGAAAGTAACCTAAAAGGGCGTCCTGTCCACATCATTGTACAAAAAAAGACTGATCGTTTAACAATCAGTCTTTTAGAATTTTATTTTGTTACAAGCCCTTAAAAAGGATACTCATAAATTTCAGATTCGTGTAAGAATGGGTTTCCTGTAGGAATCAACTTCAGTTTAGATAAAGCTGAAAGTACAGTAAACATAAATAATCCGGCTACGAATAGGATCGCTCCTAAGATTAATAAGAATACTTCAGGAGTTTTCCAGTATGGTCCTACGGTTCCAGGCATTACCATGTTGAAGTAATCCAGGATGTGTCCTAAAAGAACTACTACAGCCATTGTAGTTACTACTTTGTAGTTTCTCTTGATGCTGCTGCTTACTAATACCAATAGTGGTAACAAGAAGTTGATGATCAGCATTGGTAAGAAAGTAGGAGAGTAGTGCTGGAATCTTCCGAAGAAGTAATTAACCTCTTCCGGTACGTTAGCATACCAGTAAAGCATGAACTGAGCAAACCATGTATACGTCCAAAGCATACTTGTAGCGAAAAGGAATACTCCTAAATCGTGTAAGTGGTTGTCATTGAACTGTGGTAAGAAACCATTTTTCTTAAGATAAACACTTAACAGAATGATTACAGCAATACCACTTGAAAGGCAGCTAACCATTGAATACCAGATATACATTGTAGAATACCAGTGAGGGTCAATAGACATCAACCAGTCCCAAGCCCAGGCTGCAGATGCAAATCCGAAGAATGCGATGTATCCTACTGACCATCTGTAAAGCATTTGATACTCTACTTTAGACTTGGTTTCGTCTACTTTCTTAGACTGAGCCTTTAATTTCCAGGCAAAGAATGAAGCACCGATCACGTAGATCAAAGTTCTTACTGCATAGAAAGGTATATTTAAGAATTTTTTCTTCTCGAATAAGATCACATCAAAATGCGGAGAATCCGGATTTGTCAATTCAGGGTCCATCCAGTGGAATAAATGACCATTATGAGTGATGTTTAAGATCATCAGGATTACTAAGATTGCACCACCGTAAGGAATGTAAGAAGCAATAGCTTCCATTACTCTTGTAATGATGATTGGCCATCCTGCGTGGGCAGCGTGCTGAATAGAATAGAAGAACAATACGCAGCAGCTTACTCCAAAGAAAAATACAGCTACAAAATGTATTGCTGCTAAAGGCTGGTTGTGTACCTGCATGGTAGCATGCTCAAGGTGAGCTGCGTGATCCTGAGGTCCAACCATTTCACTTGAGTGTGTAGGTGCTGTATGACCGGAAGCATGAACAGCTTCCATCATGTGTTCTATCTGCTCAGTAGAAATTCCTTTGTTCATAAAGAAACCAATACCGAAAAGAACTAAACCTACAACAAGAAGTATTATAGAAGTTGATTTTAATTTTGGTGAAAAACTATACATTTCTTTTCTTATTTTTTAGTTTCGGTAGTTGTTTCAGTCGCTGGTGCCGCCGCCGCTGTAGCTGCTGCCGGTGCTGCTGCTCCTTTTTTGAAAGCACTCATCACATACATAGCCACTCTCCATCTATCACCAGGGTTTAGCTGTCCGGCATAAGATCCCATCGCGTTTCTACCGTTTGTTAATACATAATGAACAGATCCTACAGTAAGCTCTCTGTCAGCATAGTTTGGTACCCCGGAGAATGCTCCGCTTTGCACGATAGGTCCTTGTCCATCACCTCCTGTTCCGTGACAAGCAGCACAGGTGTGGTCAAACAATACTTTACCTCTTTCAATATCCTTGGCTGCATTAGCCGGGTTCAGAGGAGATACTGTCAGTTTCTTGGAAGCATCATATCCCGCGTTGTATTCATCTACATTCTTAGGAAGTAAGCTTTCTTCAAAAACTCCATCTTTATTCTGAGGAACTGATCCTTCTACAGGAGAAAGACCTGTTGCTCCATTATTTTTAACGAAAGCCGGAATTTCATTTTCATGATCTGAATAAGCATCCTGAGCTTTCATCAACGGATCGTAAGCTACCGGAAAATACATGTCCGGAAAATAAACCAATGGAGTGTTCTCCTTTGGTCCGCAAGAGTTAAGTAAAACTGTTGTTAAACCTAAAACTGCTGTAATTCTTAATACATTTTTTTTCATTTTAAGCATCTTTAACAGTTATTTCTTCAACTCCAGTTTCAATAAGTAACTGCTTTACAGATTCTACATCATCAGTTACAAATTCCATCATGAATTTATCATCAGTAGTTCTTGGATCCGGGTTCTGAGCTGGAGCTCCTGGATACATTTTGTTTCTAACCAGGAAAGTTAAAGACATCATGTGAGCTGCACAGAATACCATTAATTCGAACATTGGAACTACGAATGCCGGCATGTTGTGTCCCCAGTCAAAAGCTGGTTTACCACCGATATTCTGAGGCCAGTCGTGGTTCATTACGTACCATGTTAAAGTAGCACCAATGGTAACTCCATAACAAGCGTAGATGAAAGCAGCATCAGAAATTCTGGTTTTCTTTAACCCTAAAGCCTTATCTAGTCCGTGAACCGGAAACGGAGTATAAACCTCGTTTATTTTGATTCCTTTATCGTTGAATGCTTTAACGCCGTTCATCAAATCGTCGTCGTCCGCATAAAGTCCGTATACAATTTTAGTGGTGCTCATCTCCTTCTTTTGCTTTATAAGTTTCACCTGAGATTTTCAAAATCGATTTTAATTCAGCCTGTGCAATTACAGGGAATGTTCTTGCGTATAATAAGAATAATACAGAGAAGAATCCGATTGTTCCTAAGTATACCCCCACATCAATGATCGTTGGCTTAAACATTGTCCATGATCCTGGTAAGTAGTCTCTTGAAAGGTTGATAACGATGATATCAAAACGCTCAAACCACATACCGATGTTGATGATCAATGCAACGATGAATGTCCAGATAATATTCGTTCTTAGTCTCTTGAACCAGAAAGAAGCAGGAACAACAAGGTTACAGATGATCAATGACCAGAATGCCCACCAGTAAGGACCTACAGCAGCACCCGGAGAAAGATACGTAAAGTCTTCAAATCTGGATCCTGAGTACCATCCGATGAAATATTCAGTTGCGTAAGCTACAGTTACCATACCACCCGTTAAGATGATTACGATGTTCATGATTTCGATATGATACATGGTAATATATTCTTCTAAGTGACAAACTTTTCTTGCAACCAACAATAAGGTCTGTACCATTGCAAATCCTGAGAAGATCGCACCGGCAACGAAGTAAGGAGGGTAGATTGTAGAGTGCCATCCTTTAATTACTGAAGTCGCGAAGTCGAAGGATACGGTAGTGTGTACTGAGAATACAAGTGGAGTTGCCAAACCTGCAAGAACCAAAGAAAGTTCTTCGAATCTTTGCCAGTGCTTTGCTTTACCACCCCAACCGAATGCAAGGAATGTATAAATTTTCTTCGTCCAAGGAGTCTTAGCTCTATCTCTGATCATTGCAAAGTCAGGGATAAGTCCCATGAACCAGAATACAGTTGATACTGAGAAATACGTGGAGATTGCAAATACGTCCCAAAGTAGAGGAGAGTTAAAGTTCCCCCAAAGAGAACCGAATTGGTTTGGTAATGGGAATACCCAATATCCAACCCAAACTCTACCCATGTGAATTACCGGGAAGATTGCCGCCTGTACCACCGCAAAGATCGTCATCGCCTCTGCAGATCTGTTTACAGACATTCTCCATCTCTGTCTAAATAATAATAATACCGCTGAGATTAAGGTTCCGGCGTGACCAATACCTACCCACCATACGAAGTTGGTAATATCCCAACCCCAGTTAATAGTTCTATTAAGCCCCCATGCTCCAATACCTGTTCCGATAGTATAAGCGATACATCCGAACCCGTAGATGAATAGAACTAAGGCAGCATATAATGAGATCCACCATAATTTACCTGCTCTTTCTTCGATAGGTCGTGCAATATCTTCTGTGATATCGTGATAAGTTTTGTGACCAATAATTAGAGGTTCCCTTATCGGAGCTTCGTAATGTCCTGACATTTTTTACCTATTTATTATTTAAACTTTATTTTTCTACTCTGTTTCTTACTTTAGTGTGATAGAACACATTTGGTTTTGTTCCGATCTCCTCCAGTAAATAATATCTTCTGTTTGAAGCATATAGCTTTCTTACTTCAGAATCTTTATCATTCATGTCTCCAAATGTCATTGCACCAGTAGAACAAGCTTTAGAACAAGCAGTCTGGAATTCACCATCCTTCACTTTTCTTCCCTCTTTCTTAGCCTCAAGAATAGTATTCTGAGTCATTTGGATACACATTGAACATTTCTCCATTACCCCTCTGGTTCTTACAACTACATCCGGGTTAAGTACCATTCTTCCTAAATCATTGTTCATGTTGAAATCGAACTTGTCATTTAGGTTATAAGTAAACCAGTTGAAACGTCTTACTTTGTACGGACAGTTGTTTGCACAATATCTTGTACCGATACATCTGTTGTAAGCCATATGGTTTTGACCTTGCTTACCGTGTGAAGTAGCCGCTACCGGACATACAGTTTCACATGGAGCGTGGTTACAGTGCTGACACATTACCGGCTGGAAGATTACATCCGGATTATCAGCAGGATGGTTCAATGCTCCACCTTCTTTATTGAATGCAGTACCGTATAATTCTGGTACAGCCATTCCTTCTTTTAATCCTTCATATACTTCTACAGTTTGTCTTGAAGAATAGTAACGGTCAATTCTTAACCAGTACATATCTCTGGACATCCTTACTTCCGCTTTACCTACTACAGGAACGTTATTTTCAGCCTGACAGGCAATAATACATGCTCCACAACCTGTACAAGAGTTCAGGTCAATTGATAAGTTGAAGTGAGGTCCGTCCGTATCATCAAATGCATCCCAAAGGTCAATTTTTCTTGCTGGAAGAGCCCCACTGATCGTGTGGTATTCCAAAGGTTTATTCCACCCTTTGTGCTCATCATCGAAAGCTACGTTGATAAAGTCTGCTAAAGGAACTTCTTTAGCGATTTCATAACGGCCCATTAATGTATTTTGAAGCTGGATACCTGCAAACTCATGCTCTTCTCCTGTTTTTTCGATCTTAACACCTGAAACAACAAGGTTAGAACCATCGAATAACGGATAAGCATTTACACCGGTATCTGCCGTAGCTCCTGAGTTTTTCTTACCATAACCAAGGGCAAGACCTACAGATCCTTCCGCTTGTCCCGGTTGTACGAATACAGGAACGTCTTTTATGGTTACTCCGTTTACAGTAAGGTTTACGATAGAACCATCCAGCTGCATTCTCGCATTAAGATCGTTATCGATTCCAAACTTTTCTGCATCTTTTGGAGAAATTGTTAAATAATTATCCCAGGACATTCTTGTGATTGGATCTGGTAACTCCTGTAGCCAAGGGTTGTTGGCCTGAGTACCATCTCCCATAGATGTCTTAGTGTACAATACCAGCTCTAATTCTGAAGGTTTGAAGTTCCCTAATTCAGCAACAGCCTGTGCAGCGTTTCCACCAGCGTAAGACAGTGTTGTAGAATTAGTAGAAGCATTGATACCGTTATATAATGCTTTATTGAATGAAGTACCTCCTAAAAGAGAAGCTGCATTTGCTTTTAAATAATCATAGTAGTTGTTCGCAGCGTTGTTTTTACCATTCTTCCACACCAATAGAGACTCTTCAATCTGTCTTGATTTGTAGATTTTCTGGATAGTAGGCTGCATTAATGAATATACTCCTGTCTGTGGTTCGATATCTCCCCAAGACTCAAGCCAGTTGGCTACCGGAATTACAGCTTTCGCTGCTTTGTACATTTCATTCTTTTTATCTGCTACAGCAATTACATAAGGAACTTTTGACAAAGATTTTTTGAAATCTTCTCCTTTTGGATGAGAGTAGATAGGGTCTACATTGTTGGCGATCAATACGCCAACCTGGCCACCATTTACCCATCCCAGGAATTCCTGGTATCTTGCACCATCAAATTCTTTAAGGAAGTTAGCCTTACCTGTGAAAGCTACTGAACCTAGTTTTTGGTTGATTAAGTGTGCTAAAACTTGTGCTCCTTTGGAACCATCTGCGAAAACAACAGCTTTGCTTCCTTTTGCTTTCAGTTCGTTGGCAATTTCAGTAGCTGTCTTATCTGAAGTTCCGCCACCTACGATTGCATTGTAAACCTCCACTAATGTTTTGTTTACTGCACTTGGTTTTAATCTGTATCTTGAATCAGCGTTAGCACCCGTTAATGACATATTGGATTCCACCTGGATGTGTCTCAACATGTTTGGTCCCGGTTTTCTAGCAGCTGCATAAGAAGTTTCTAAGCTTGAAGCATTATAATCTCCTAAGAAATCAGCCTGGAAAGAAACTACCAATTCGGATCCTTTAAGATCATAAACAGGCAAAGCTCTTTGTCCGAATACTTCCTGAGCTGCATCCAGTTGTGCAGAGTAAGGGAAAGCATCATAAGTTACTAATTCTGCAGTAGGATATTTTGCTTTGAATTCAGCGAATAACTTTTTGAAAGTAGGTGAAGCAAAAGAGTGTGATAAAACCACAATCTTTTTGCCTGATGCCTTAGCTTCTTCCAAACCTTTGATAACAAAACTGTCTACTTTATCGAAAGTTTCGTCTTTCCCGTCTAATTTTGGCTGCTTTACTTTATCATTATCATAAAGAGAAAGTACACTTGCCTGAGCTCTTGCGTTAGTTTTACCTAAGTCGCCACCAGCCGGGTTAGGTTCTATTTTGATAGGTCTACCTTCACGGGTTTTTACTAAAACACTGGCAAAGTCGAAACCATCAAAGAATGTTGAAGCGTAATAATTGGGGATTCCCGGAATAATATCATGTGGTTTTACCACGTAAGGAATCGTTTTGATTACCGGAGCTTCACAGGCAGCTAATGTTACAGCTGCTGTAGAGAATCCTAATAATTTTAAGAAATCTCTTCTTGAAGTACTTGATCCGTTTTTCTCAGCATCTCCAAGGAAATCTTCTACCGGAATTTCTTCCTGAAACTCTTTCTGAGCCAGCTTATTATTTAAAGCCGGATCTTTAAGTTCATGAATACTTCTGAATTGTATTTTGTTTGAAGCCATTTATACTTCTAATTTTTTAGTTATTAATAATGACATTTACCACACTCAAGACCTCCAATTGCATCTACAGTGATTTTACCTCCATCTTGTGGATATTGTTTTTTCAACTTGTCATGTAGATTCTTGAAGTACTCTTTATTATAACCGTTGTTCATATCAACCTCAGTAGTTCTGTGGCACTCGATACACCATCCCATAGTAAAGTCGTTAGCCATCTGAACAACATTCATTGTATCAATTTTTCCGTGACAAGCTTTACATACAACATCAATTTTGTTGTTAGGGTTCTTTTTGTTGAAAGAATTGATGATTGCCTGTTCACCAGCAATTACGTGCTGAGAGTGGTTGAAGTAAACGAAGTCCGGCATGTTGTGGATTCTTGTCCATTCAACCGGTTGTGTTTTTCCTGTGTACTGTTGTTTTGCAGGATCCCAACCTGTTGCCGCGTAGATCTTCTGGATTTCTCCGTCATAGAAAGCCTTATCTTTTCCAGGTTCCATGTAATGATCCGCGTTGTATTCAGAAATTGTTCTGTGACAGTTCATACAAACGTTCATAGAAGGGATTTCAGATACTTTTCCGTATTTGGCACTGGAGTGGCAAAGCTGACAGTCAATCTTTTGTTCTCCAGCATGGATTTTGTGAGAGAAGTAGATAGGTTGTTCTGGTTTGTACCCTTTGTATACCCCGATCCACATTAACCAGTTCCATACTCCGTAAGCCGCTAAAACAGCAAGAATTGCCAATAATGCTTTACCTACATAGTGGAATTTCTCATACATTTCCTTGAATGAGCGAACTCTTGTTTCATTAAGACCCGCTAATTCTTCAGACTGACCCAGTGTTACCAGCTGTCTTAGTTTGACTAAGATCCAGACTAACAATCCTGCGATCGCTAAAAGTGAAATGATTACAATGTTTGTAGTAGTTTTGTCTGCAGGAGCTGCAGTAGTAGAACCGGCATCAGCAGTAGCTTTCGCATCATCCTTCTTTGGTTCCGGCTCTGGCGGATTAGTTGTGAATGCTAAAATGTCGTCAATATCCTTCTCGGTAAGATTAGGAAACTGCAACATTTCAGTTTTATTATACTTTTCGAAAATTTCATTGGCGTATTTGTCTCCTGAAGCTCTAAGAGCTTTGTTGTCTTTGATCCACTTGTGAAGCCAATCCCTGTCTACACCACCTTCTGTCTTTACACGTTCCACAACCCCTTTCAAAGGAGGTCCTATCACTTGTTTATCCAGCGCGTGACATGCAGTACAATTCGCTTTGAAAAGTTTCTCTCCGTTTTTAGGATCGCCGTCTTGCCCGTAAAATGAAGCACTGGTTGATAGCAATAAGCCTATTGCGATCAACGTTTTTTTATAATGCTTTCTCCAACTAATCATTTAAATTATCTTATGTTAGTAAATTATTGAACATTCAATCAATTCCGCAAAAATAATATTTTTAACAGAAATTTAACGGCATATGCAAAAGGGAAAATATCATTTACGTTTAATTTGTATTGATTCTAAATAACCTGTTTGGTATAGTTTTTTAATTTGTATAAATTTGCGGAAACAAGTTTAAATGAGAAATTTGATCAAAATATTTTCGATATTATCATTATTTGGGTTTTATAATATTGAAGCACAGCAGGTTGTTAAAAAAGATACGCTTTCAGGAACAGAGCTTGTCATGACAATGGATTCAAAAATTAATGCTGCTTTGGAAGGAATTGAAGGAAAATGTTCTAAAGTTGTCACCAATAATTCCGGCAGAGATTTCAGCAATAACGATAATACTATTTCCACAGGCGGGGTGACGAAACCTGCCAAAATATATGTGCCGAGCAGGGAACTTACCAATGCCGAAATTTGCAAAAAAAATCCTAGAATTTTAGGGTATAAAATTCAAATTACAACTGTAAAAAGTAATGAAGAAGCCAATGAAGTGAAATCTTATTTTAGAAAAAGATTCCCTAATCTGAAAGTAGAAACAGACGCTTCTTTGCGTCCTAATTATAAGATCTTGGCAGGAAGCTATTTTACCAAGCAAAGTGCTGCAGCCGACCTTTCCAGGATCAAAGAATATTTCAAATCTGCTGTTGCAGTACAGTATAGAATTTTCTGTGCTGAAGCTAAATAAGATTCTTTTATCAAAAAAATAAATAAAAAGCTGGGAACTACTTTCTCAGCTTTTTTTATTGGTAATAGGTTTCCATAAACCAGAAGAACTCCGACATTCTGAAACCATTGTTGAAGAACAGGTATATGAATAGCAGGCTTATCGTTAAAGTCAGGAGTGACATGATTTTGGGTGATGTTTTGTAGGCATAAAAAAGCCATCCCATCATCAATGGATAAATAAAAACAAAGTGACCGCCATAGATGTACGAAGTATGCAAACCAAATCGCATAATGCAGTGGATGATAATATCCATGAAAAAAGAAATCATAATAACCTGTACCCACTTGTTTTTGAAATTTTTGAGATAACTCCATGAGATCAGGATCAATAGTATGACAATAAACAGGTAAGAAAATGCCGAGGAATACAGATCCATATAAAGACCTTTGTAGGCAAAACCTTTCATGTTGTGTTTGTCTGTCATAATAAACCCTGGAAATAAAATGTTTCCTCCGAAAAAGAAAGACATAATCATATCCCATGTCGGCATGGTTTGCACATTGGAGAACTTTTCATACTGCTGGTTGGTTTTCGAAAAGATGTTTTCGTATTTAAAATCAATCCTGTTCAGATACAGTAATACATAGCAAACCGTTGCAATAAATACCCTGATAACAGCATTGCCTGATCTTTTCCAATTCTTAAAAAGCCCTTTTTCAAAAAGTACCGGGATGAAAACTTTTACAAAGTTGGTTATAGTAAGCCCTCCAATGGTAATTGCAGCCAGTGACAGGGCAGTTGCAGGTGTCTTTTCTTCTTTTCTGAGCTTTATGGCTGCATAATAATTGTATAAAGTCAGCAAAAACAGAGTGTAGGTGAAGTTTTCCGGGGTAAAGGACAAAATAATATTGGTTGAAAAAATACCAAAGAATAAGATAATAAGAACGCTTACCCTTTGAGGAAGGCGGATGATATTTTTTAAATATTTAAAAACCTGTACCATAGTAAGGCTAATCATAAGATTGCTGAGCCACGCCAGGGTTAATCTGAAGGTAACATCCGTTTTCCCATCTGAAATGAACAGGGCAAATTCCCGGATCCAGTTGAAAAAATAATAGGAGAGAGGATGTCTTTCAAAGCTTCCTCCTGTCATAAGAATAGATTTGTTGTCAAAGCTGAAATAAGCATCCCATGGAATTCTGCTGTCAAATATAATTCTGTAATGAAAGGCAATATAAGAGCCTAAAATTCCATAACAGGTTATAAAAAACAGGAAAACAGCCAGCTCGGAATAAGTGGAAGGGAAAATCAGTTTAAAAAAATTAATGATTTTTGTTTTGATAAAAGGCACTGGTTGTATTTTTTTGCAAAAGTAAAACAAAAAAACCACCAAAACTGGTGGTTATGAAGATTGTATTAACGTTGTTATTGTTTTATTACTTTTTCTGTTGTAGAAGTTCCGTCTGAGAAGTCTGCCTTTAGCAGATAGGTACCTTTTGGAAGTGAGGAAATATCTGCATTTCCGGAATCGTTCGTAGTAACGGTTTTGCCAGACATATCAAGAACTGAGGTCTTCTTTATTTTTTTATCAGTTCTAATGGTAATTTCACCTTTTGTAGGGTTAGGATAAATGGAAATAGCATGTTTTATCATGTTTTTAACTTCGCCTGTAGAAAGTGTCTGAAGAGATTTGAACATTCCTCCAACCGTTGCAGAAGTACTAAATCCTCCAGAGTAACAGGTGTTTGCGTCGGAACATCTTACGCCCAGGTGTTGTACACCTGTATCAAGGGCTGTCCATGTAACTCCGTTGTTGGTGCTTTTCCAGGAACCGCCGGCGGTAGCATCTGAACTTGTAGCGACAAGAATATTGGTACCCGGAATATAAGTTATGTCATTGATTTTGTTAGCTGCTGTGATTCCTGTAAAAGTTACGGGAGCCCAGTTTGCACCTCCGTCAGTTGTGGTATAAAGATTTAAGGTGGTTGTGGTTCTTTTCAGAATGATTCCTGTGTTGGCATCACTCCAGGCCATATCTCCGCTTTCTGCGCTTCCGCCAAAGTCGCTGATGAGTGTGTTGGTTGCCAGTACGGTCCACGTCTGACCCTTATCTGTTGATTTATAGATTCTGCCTTGGTCTGTATAGAAAAAAATATTATTTCCCACCGCATAATATCCGTTGTTATATCCATATTCATCAACTAATGGGTCCGGAAGGTTAGCAGCAGGAACCCTTGTCCAGGTAGTGCCTCCATTAGACGTTGTGTAAATTTCGAATTCTCCGTTTTCCGGATCTCCTCCGACAATGCCATTGTTGGCATCGAAGAAATGAACATAGTTGGTCCAGGATTCACCGGGGGTGTTCAACATTTTTTGGTTCACCCAGGTTACTCCTCCATCACTGGTTTTCCAGACCCCTCCGATCCCGGTGCTGTTATTGAATGCTCCTACCCAGGCTGTGGTAGCACTTACTCCTGAAATGTTGGTAATTCTTAAAGCAGGATTACCGATATTAATGGTTCCTGCCGTCCATGTGGTACCACCATTAGAGGTTTTTGTAAACTCCTGTACATTGGTGGTTGTGCTTATTCCATCAAGGGCAAATGCCCAAACGGTATTGGCGTCATATACTTCGAGTCCGCTAATTCCTCTTGATGGAGCCGCAAACCCGGAGTTTTGAGTGCCCCAATACTGGGAAAATGCTGATGAGCCTATAAATAAGGCAGTAATAGAGAGTAGAATTCTTTTCATGTTTTAGATTTTTGCTAATTTAATAAAAATAAAAATACGGTAACAAGAATTCAATAAATTGATTGATAAAATATATTTTTATCAGGAACTGCAGGAAAGAGTAGAACATCCGCTAATGCCATTGTAGCCGGTTGGCCTTTTGGTGGAAAATTCAGGATATAGCTCTTCATAAGGATTTTCCAATGCTTTCGTTAACTTTTCCAGCATTTCTGTGCTGCCCTGGCTAATCTCTTCAATACATTCATAAAGCAGGTAATTCCTGAGAATGAATTTGGGATTTGCTTTTCTCATTATCATCAGGGAATCTTCTTTTGAAATTACATTTAAACTTATTCTGTTTTGATAGGATGTAAAAAAGTTTTCAAGTTTTCTTTGCTTTTCCTGATCCCATGGAAGGTAAGAAAGCTGCTTAAAGTATTCCGGGCTATGAGTATTATCAGATAACTTTTCCAGTTCATTGAAGAACAGGGTATAATCCAGCTGTAGCTCCTGCATTAAAGCCTGCCAGTTGGTAAAGAATTCTTCGTCATCTTCTCGAAGCTGGTCAAATCCGAATTTCTGGCAAAGCATTTTATCATGGTTTTCCCAGAAATAGGAGCCAAAATGATTCAAAGTATCTTCCAGGAATTTTTCATCTTTAATTAAAGGGTGAAGGGCATTGGCCAGCTGCCAGAGATTCCATTGGGCTATCTGGCCTTGTTTCCCGAAGGCATATCTTCTACCGGGAAGATCTGTGGTATTAGGAGTAAAATTCAGATCATACTCATCCATCATTGAATAGGGCCCATAATCAATAGTAAGCCCTAAAACAGACATATTGTCTGTGTTCATTACTCCATGTACAAATCCTACTCTGAACCACTCGATAATGAGATTGGCGGTACGTATACAGATACTTTCGAAAAAATCTTTATATTTCTGTTGATCAGTCGAAGTGATCTCGGGATAGTAATTTTCAATAGTAAAGTCGGCAAGTTCTTGTAGGGTTTTATATTCTCTCTGGGCAGACATAAGCTCGAAGTGTCCGAAACGGAGAAAACTTTCGGCAGTCCTGATGACAACGGCTCCTTTTTCCAGTTGCGGATTTCCGTTATACATCATATCACGTACAACATCCTCTCCTGTAAATGCAAGGCTTAATGCTCTTGTGGTAGGAACTCTCAGATGGTACATGGCTTCACTCATCAGATATTCCCTTACGGAAGACCTTAATACAGCTCTGCCGTCCGCATGTCTTGAATAGGGGGTTGCACCTGCGCCTTTCCATTGTATTTCGGTTCTCTTTCCTGTATCATTAATGATTTCTCCCGCAAAAATAGCTCTTCCGTCTCCAAGCTGGCCTGCCCAGTTCCCGAATTGATGACCGGCATAAGCTGTTGCATAGGGTTGGATATTTTCAGGAAGATCATTTCCTACCAGGAAGCCCAGGTCTTTTTCTTCATATTTTCCTAATCCTATTTCTTCAGAAAGCGCTTCGTTAAAAGCAATTAATTGAGGATGATCAAATCCTGCAGGGTTGACGGTGGCAAAAACTACTTTGGGAGTATTTCTTTGCATGGGATTATTGGAAAAATCTCCTGGGAATTTCCTTATGAAAGGTTGGTTGATGCGTTCGATATTCATACTTCAAAGGTATTAATAATAAAAGAAAAGACCTTCCAGATTATTGAAAGGTCTTATATATTGTTAAAAGAGAATTTATTTATTGAAGTCTATCTCATCATTCGAGTGAAGATTTTCATTAATGTTTTCTTCTTTCTTTTCTACCGGTTTTTTAGGAGTAGGGTCTACCGGTCTTGGATTTTTAATCTCATCGATGGTCTGAAGGCTTCCGTCATCCCCATATCCTCCTCCAAGGCCTTTAAGGTTTGAACATCCGTCTTTCCAGTCAGAAGGTTTGGTAAACTTATCATCAGGTGTAATTCCTAAGCTCTTATCCGCCCAGACCTTCTTCATGAAGATGGCCCAGATTGGTAATGCCATTCTGGCTCCCTGTCCTTCACCTGTACCATAGAAGTGGGTTGCTCTATCTTCCCATCCAACCCATGCTCCGGTTGCTAATTTAGGAGTGATTCCCATAAACCATCCGTCAGAGTTATTTTGAGTGGTACCTGTTTTGGCAGCAATCTCTACTGCTTTTGAAATTCCTCTTCTTCCCAGTTCACCGGAAGCGGTTCCGTATTGCGCAACACCTTTCATGAGTTCAATCATGGTGTAGGCATACATAGGGTTCATTACTTCTTTCGGCTCTACGTTTACTTCCTTGATGACTCTTCCGTTGGCGTCTTCAATTCTCCAGATCATTTCCGGTTTATTATAGTTACCATAGTTAGCAAAAGTACTGTAGGCTCCAAGCATCTCATAAATAGTGATATCTGATGAACCTAAGGCAATAGTGTTGTTTCTTGGAATATCTTCTGTGACACCAAGATCTCTTGCAGTTTGAATAACAGCATCTACGCCCGTCATTTCAATAAGTCTTGCAGCAACAGGGTTTTGAGAGTGTGCCAATGCGTCTTTTAACGTAAGCATTCCTCCTCTTCCCGGTACATGCCATCCTTTGTGATCGTAGGTCCCGTTGGAAACGGTTGAACAAGGTGTCATTCCCAGTTTCATAATGGCAGTTGCATATACGAAAGGTTTGAAAGTAGATCCTACCTGTCTTTTACCTTGTTTGATATGATCGTATTGGAAGTGCTGCCAGTCGATACCACCTACCCATGCTTTGATCTCTCCGGTTCCCGGAACCATTGACATTAGTCCTGCCTGAGCAATTTGTTTATGGTATCTGATAGAGTCCCAAGGTGACATTTCAACCTCTTCCTCTCCGTTCCATGTAAATCTTGATGTTTTGATCGGTTTCTTGAATTCCATCATGATGGAGTCTTCAGGCATACCGTCAGCTTTCAGTAATTTGTAGCGGCCGGTCCTTTTCATGGCCTGAACCATTACATCATTAATCTGTTTGTCTGTAAGGTAATAGAAAGGTCTGTTTTTCCTGCCTCTCTGTTCCGCATCAAATCTTTTCTGGAGATCAGTTAAGTGCTCTTTGATTGCTTCTTCAGCATACTTTTGCATTTTAGAATCAAGGGTCACATATATTTTTAGTCCGTCTTTATAAAGATTCAGTTTCTTGCCTGTTTCTTTTTCGTTGGCCTCAAGATATTTGTCGATCTCTTTTCTCAGATAGAATTTATAGTATGCAGAATATCCGTCAGTAATACTTTTAATAGGGTGGAAATCTACCTCAACAGGTGTATTGACTGCTTTTTCATAGGTTGCAGCATCAATATAGCCCGTTTTCTGCATCTGGTCCAATACTACATTTCTTCTTTCCTTTGCTTTTTCAGGATACCTGTAAGGATTGTTCTTTCTGGGATTTTCAAGCATTGCTACAAAAGTAGCAGCTTCAGGCAGCGTTAGCTCTGAAGTTTTTTTGTTAAAATACACTCTGGACGCCATTTCAATACCATTGGCATTGAAAAGGAAGTCGAATTTATTAAAATAAAGAGTGATGATTTCCTCTTTTGTATATCTTTTTTCAAGGCTTACGGCCACTACCCATTCCTTAAGTTTTTGGAAACCTCTTTCAAGTTTGTTCTGAGAAGCATTTCCTGTGAAAAGAAGTTTGGCAAGCTGCTGGGTAATGGTGGAACCTCCACCACGTCCTCCACCGTATGCTATGGCTCTGGCAACGGAATATAAATCAATTCCTGAATGTTCTTTAAAGCGTTCGTCCTCTTTAGCCTGAAGAGCATAAATAAGATAGGGAGGAAGATCTTTATAAACTATAGGTTGTGTTTTTTCTTTTTCAAATTTACCTAAAGTAACCCCGTCTGAAGAGATAATTTCAGAAGCGACAAAGATGTCCGGATTTTCAAGTTCCTTTACATCCGGCATTTCCCCAAGAAATCCTTGAGAAACAGCAAAGAAAAGTCCTGAAATTCCTAAAACTACTGCAATGAGTCCAATCCAAATAAATGAGACCCATTTTTTCCAAGAGGTATCTTTCTTTTTCTTGGGAGGCAGAGGAAACGTTTTCCCCTTACTTCCTGCATTTTTTTTGTTTTCTTCCATTTATGGTTACGGTTTAGCCGTTTCTATTTTTACTCCAATATCTTCTATTCCCGGAAGGTTGTCATTTCTCATCGCCTGGATAAGGCCGATTTCATATTTTCCTTTTGCAGGAAACCTGTACTTCAACTTATATTGAAACAATGTTTCTTTTGTGTCACCAAAGCCTGTACCAAGCCATTCTCCATTTGGTTTTGCCAGGATATAATTTAAAGTGTCCGTCTCCTTTTTCTTATTTTGAATGTCGGTGAAATTAACAATTAACCTTATATTGCTATAGGGGTAATCATTATTGTTTCTTACGACAAATATAATATTTTTAGGATTCTGCGGATCTGAAATTTCAAGATTAAATTTTTGCTCGCTTTTCTTATTCCATTTATTATCAACAGAATTCATGATAATGTCTTCTCCCTGGGAAGAATTACAGCCCAAGAAAAAGATAAGGGAAAATAATCCTAAAATTTTATGCATTTTTATCTTTTTTTGGAGGATATTTCTTTTTAAACTTTTTCTTATTCGGGTTTTGTGGCTTTTTATCAGCATCTGTATTAACTTCTGCCTTTTCTACAGCGGCTTTTGGCTGAGGCTGAGGCTTTTGTTGTTTATTCTGGTTCCCTGTATGAGGATTAGGATTTTCAGATTTTTCAGTCCGTTCCTGTCTCTCCGGTCTGTTTCTTTTTTGTCCTTGTCCCTGCTGATTGTTATTTTGCCTGTTTTGATTGTTTTTGTTTCTATTTCCCCTGTTTTTCTTTTCAAAGCGATCCATATTATTCTCCTGAATAAGGTCAATACTTTGCACAGAAGATTCAGGTTGCTTCAATTCTTCCAAAGGAGGGGTTTTTTCACCTCTTTTATTTTTCGAAATCAGCTTTTTGACAAGATCAATATCAAAATCATACCAGGCAATAGAGTTTTCTACGTAAGCAAACCACATTTTCTTTTTGAAAACATCTATTTTGATACAGAATGCTTTTCCTTTTTCTGTTTCCAGTGTTGTAGAGGAGGAAGGGAAATGGCTTAGTGCATCTAGGTAACTGTCCAGTTCGTAGTTAAGACAGCATTTGAGTTTTCCGCATTGCCCCGCCAGCTTCTGAGGATTGATACTTAATTGCTGATATCTTGCGACATTTGTGTTTACTGATCTGAAATCAGTAAGCCACGTGGAACAGCAAAGTTCACGTCCACAAGAGCCGATACCTCCTACCTTGGCTGCTTCCTGTCTGAAACCGATCTGTTTCATATCGATTTTCGTTCTGAAAGACCCGGCGTAATCCTTGATTAGCTGTCTGAAGTCTACCCGGTTGTCAGCAGTATAATAAAAAGTGATTTTTGAAGCATCTCCCTGATATTCTACATCAGTAACTTTCATTTCAAGGCCCAGTCTCTGAGCAATTTTCCTTGCCTCAAGCTTTACGCCGTCTTCTTTTTTTCTTGCTTCCTGCCATACCTCAAGATCTTTTTGGTTGGCCTGTCTGTATATTTTGAGTGCAGATTCTTCAGAAAACTTTTTCTTTTTCATCTGAATCTTTACTAATTCTCCTGTAAGGCTTACAACGCCTACATCGTGTCCCGGACTTGATTCTACTGTAACTACGCTGCCTATATGTAAAGGGATATTATTTACATTTTTATAAAAAGATTTCCTGTCATTTTTAAACCTAACTTCTACAAAATCACACCTGTTCGGTGCAGGGTTGTTGATGTTAGAAAGCCAGTCAAAAACACTTAATTTATAACTATTCCCGCAGGTATTTACATTTTCACAGCCACTTGCGGTTTTCTTAGGACCACAAGAATGTGCAGAATCGCCGGATGTTTTACATCCACAACTCATATTACTATTATTTATAATCTTGCAAATTTATGTATTTTTATCTTTATGCAATTCTAAAATAGTTAAATATTCCATAACAGCATTGTTTAACATTAAACATTCCAATAAATGTGACTTTAGAATACCTACAAATGTTTAATAACGATGCTTTTGTATAAAACTTTTCTTGAAGTATTATTTTAAACATAATTTTCTTTTAAGATATTGTTTAAAATGTTGGGAAATATTAACAGACCTATTCAAAATAATTTTATATTTGGATTATATAATAATAGTCTATGAAAAAAATATTAGTATCAACTGCTTTATTGGCGGGCGTTTTATCTTACGCAGGAGGCTTCAGGGTATCTCTGCAAGGGGTAAAGCAATTGGCAATGGCGCATACTAGTGCTCATGCCGAAGATGCGAGTGTGACATTCTTTAACCCGGCGGGTATGTCATTTATCCCTTCCAAGCTGAGTATAGTAGCAGGAGGGTTTGGTGCAAGTAATAAAGTTACTTTTCAAAACTTAAATACGTTACAAAGTACAGAAACGGATAACCCTTTAGGGACTCCTATCTATGCAGCGATTACTTATAAACCACTGGAAAACCTATCAGTAGGTTTCAGCTTTTCAACGCCTTTCGGAAGTACCATTCAATGGCCTGAAAACTGGGAAGGTAAGGAAATGGTACAAAAAATGGAATTGAAGAGTTATTATTTTCAGCCAATGGTTTCTGTGAAGCTGGCTCCATGGTTATCTTTCGGTGCAAGCTATATCTATGCGAGAGGAAAGGTAGATTGGGATAAAGCGGTAACGCAGTTCGACGGTCAGGTTAATATCAATGATGAAAAAGCAACCGGACACGGATATGGTTTCGGATTCTACTTCAGGCCTGATCCTAAGCTGGATGTAAGTGTGGCTTACCGTTCACCGGTGGATATGAAAGCCAAAAACGGTACAGCGACTTTCAAATTTCCGTCGCAGTCTGTTTATTCCCAGCTGAAACTCAACGCTGCCGGACAGGATGCTTTCTCGGCAACACTTCCACTGGTTGAAGAATATACAATAGGGTTAACTTATAAAGTAACTCCGAAATGGCAGGTTTCTGCAGATTTCAACTATCACGGATGGGAAAGATACAGCAGGCTGACTTTGGATTTTGCCAATGCACCGATTGGAAATCAGGCAGACCCGACGATTCTTGTGAATCCTAAGAATTTTAAAAATTCAAAAACATTCAGACTGGGGACCCAGTATGCATTCAGCAATATGATCTATGGACGATTAGGTGCTTATTATGATGAATCACCTTATACCAACGAAAACTTTATTCCGGAAACCCCTTCATTTGATACCTATGTGATTACAGGTGGGGTAGGATTTAAGCTGAAGCAATTCGGAATTGATATTGCGGGAGGATATGCTATGCCTCAATATAGAAATGTGAACAACGCTAACCTTGGATTCTACGGACAGGCAAAAGCAAGAGCGTTTTACTTTGGTCTAGGTTTATCTTATAATCCTTTTTAATTTTAAAAGACTATGAAAAAAATTATAATATCGACAATTGCAGTTTCTGCACTTCTTTTTACAGTAACAAGCTGTAATACGGATTTCGATACGGATGTGAAAGATATTCCGGTTACAAAAGGAGATGCGGACTTTTCAAAATATATTTCTTTAGGAAATTCACTTACTTCAGGGTATCGTGATAATGCCCTATACAGCAGCGGCCAGAATGAATCTTATCCAAGTATGATTGCCACGCAGATGAAACTTGCTGGAGGAGGAGAATTCAAACAGCCTCTGATGCCGAATGATGTGGGAGGATTTATCGGTCTTCCTGGTTTTTCTGGAAAATTGACGCTTCAGGTTGTTGGTGGGGCTTTATCTCCAGTACCAAGCGCTCCGGCAGCAGCATTGGATATTTTACCTAACGGAGGCTCTTATCAGAATATGGGGGTTCCGGGAGCAAAATCTTATCATTTGGTTGCCCCTGGGTATGGGAGCCAGGCTGGACTTTCAACGGGAACGGCTAATCCTTATTTTGTAAGATTTGCTTCTTCAGCAACAACCAGTGTTTTAGCTGATGCCATGGCTCAAAAAGCAACATTTTTCTCTCTGTGGATAGGAAATAATGATGTATTATCCTATGCAACTAACGGAGGAACCAATTCACAGACAGTAGGAGGTGTTACTACCTATACTCCTGCTACCGTTCAGACAGGAAATACTAATGTTGCGAATTATAAATCAAATGATATTTCTGATCCTGCTGTTGTGGCAGGTTCTATAAAAGCGGTTTTAGATGGTCTTAAAAGCGTAGGAACTACAAAAGGTGTGATTGCTAATATTCCTTATGTCACATCAGTTCCATATTTTACAACGGTGCCCTATAACCCTTTAACACCTGCGGCTTTAGGAGCTAATTTAGCAACTCTTAATACTAATTTATATGGACCTTTAAAACAAGCGCTTACTGCTTTTGGAGCCGGAGATAGAATTAATTTGCTTTCTACTACTGCTCCCAATCCGGTTCTGATTAAAGATGTTGCCCTGCAGGATTTATCAGTGCAATTAACAGCTGCTTTAACTCCGTCTCTAGGTTTACCGACAGCAACGGTTTTCGGGCAGATCTTCGGACAGGCAAGACAAGCAACGTCTGAGGATTATATCCTTCTTTCTACCAGTTCTGTGATTAACAGCACCGCGCCAGGTGCACCGGCTCCGGTAAATATTTATGGAATTTCTTATCCGTTACAAAACCAGCATGTATTAACAAAAACAGAGGCTGCTTATGTAAAAACGGCAACAGATGCCTACAATGCTTCTATAAAATCGCTTGCAGATTCCTACGGGTTAGCATTTGTGGATGCCAACAAGAAAATGGTTGAGCTGAACAGTCAGTCCGGAATTGTATTTGATGGTGTAAGGTATACCGCCAAATTCGTAACCGGCGGAGCCTTCTCTCTGGATGGCGTTCATTTGACGGGACGAGGCTATGGTATCGTTGCCAATGAATTTATTAAATCTATTAATGCGAAATATAGATCGACTTTACCTCTGGTAGAAGCGAACAAATATTCAGGAGTTAAATTCCCTTAATCATTGATAAAATAAAAACTTAGAAGCCACAAGAGTAATTCTTGTGGTTTTTTTTTAAATTTGCAAAATCTTTTAAAAAGTAAAAATGGCCGATCAGTTAAGTTATCTATTTTGTACAAGAACCAGCAGGGACTTGGCAGAAAAAATTGCCCAGCATTATGGGAAAGAATTAGGGAAAATCAACTTTCAGGAGTTCAGTGACGGGGAATTTGAGCCTGTTTTGGATGAATCTGTAAGAGGGGGAAGAGTTTTCCTAATCGGATCTACGTTCCCTCCTGCGGACAATCTTTTGGAACTTCTTCTAATGATTGATGCAGCAAAAAGAGCTTCTGCAAAAAGCATTACTGTAGTAATTCCTTATTTCGGGCTTGCAAGGCAAGACAGAAAAGACAAACCAAGAGCACCAATCGGGGCTAAGCTGGTTGCTAATCTTCTGACTGCAGCAGGAGCAACAAGAATTATGACAATGGATCTCCATGCGGATCAGATTCAAGGATTCTTTGAAATCCCTGTAGACCACCTTTATGCTTCCACAATTTTTGTAGATTATATCAAATCTCTGAATCTTGAGGATCTTACGATTGCTTCTCCGGATATGGGAGGCGCAAAAAGAGCGAAAAACTATGCCGGTCACCTTGGGGCAGAAGTAGTAATTGCTTACAAAGAAAGAAAAAAGGCAAACGTTGTGGAAGAAATGTTCCTTATTGGAGATGTGACAGGTAAAAACGTTATCCTTATCGATGATATGATTGATACCGCAGGAACGCTTTGTAAAGCAGCAGATATCCTGATTGAAAAAGGAGCAAAGACTGTAAGAGCGATGGCGACTCACGGAGTGCTTTCAGGAAAGGCTTACGAGAATATTGAGAACTCAAAAATTCTGGAAGTTATTGTAACTGACTCAATTCCTGTTAAAAATAATTTGTCATCTAAAATAAAAGTGCTATCTTGCGCCCCATTATTTGCAGACGTTATGACCATGGTTCATGAGCATAAATCAATTAGCAGTAAGTTTGTTATCTGATTGGTTTCTAGCGATTTGCAAAGTAAATTAAAAACAATTTTTTAAATTTTTTATAAATGAAATCTATTACAATTCAAGGTACAAAAAGAGAAAGCGTGGGCAAAAAGTCTACAAAAGCTTTACGTGATGCTGAATTAGTTCCTTGTGTTGTTTATGGAGGTGAAGCCCCTTTGAACTTCTCTGCTGAAGAGAAAGCTTTCAAAGGATTAGTATACACTCCTGAAGCACACACGGTATCTATTGAGGTTGACGGAAAAACAATTCCAGCTGTTCTTCAGGATATTCAGTTTCACCCAATCACTGACAGAATTCTTCACGCTGACTTCTATCAACTGGCTGATGATAAGCCTGTTATCATGGAAGTTCCGGTAAGAGTTACAGGACGTTCAAAAGGTGTTGTAGCTGGTGGTGTTTTACGTCAGTCTTTCAGAAAATTGAGAGTAAAAGCTATTCCTGCTAACTTGCCAGATGAAATCGTTGTAGATGTTACTCCATTAAGAATTGGTAACAAACTTTACATCGGTGATATCAAAACTGAAGGATATTCTTTCATGCACCCGGACAATGCAGTAGTAGTTGCTGTTAAGATGTCTAGAAATGCAATGAAAGGAGGTGCAGCAGCAATGGATGATGAAGATGAAGAAGAAACTGCAGCAGAAGGAGCAGCTCCGGCAGCAGAAGAAACTGCAGCAGAATAAGTATTGCTTATTTAAAGATATAAAAACCTGTCAATCTGTTGGCAGGTTTTTTTTATTATTAGAAATGTGAAAACCATTCAGCAAATGGGCGGTCTGCCTTACACGGCTTGTTTTTGCTACTTTGCTTTATCAGTTTTCTTCGCCATATACTATCGAATATTTCTATCAGCTGATAATGATCACTAGCCAACCTTGTGCTTCCTTTCGGAAAAAAAGCCGTAAATTTGAAGGGTTCTAAATAAGGACCTGTTAATTTAAAAAAATAAATAAATGTTTGACATTCAGGAAATAAGAAGCCAGTTTTCTATATTGGACAGAGAAGTGAACGGTAAACCCCTGGTTTATCTGGATAATGCAGCTACCTCCCAGAAACCCGATTCGGTTTTAGAAGTCTGTCATGCATATTATACCGAGATTAATGCTAATGTGCATAGAGGAATTCATACCCTAAGCCAATTAGCCACAGAAGCAATGGAGCTTTCAAGGAGAAAGATTCAGAAGTTTATTAATGCAGAGCATGATTTTGAAGTGATTTTTACCAAAGGTACCACGGAAGGCCTTAATCTTATCGCTTATATTCTGACACAAAAATTACAAAAGGATGATGAGATCATTATATCATATCTGGAGCATCATTCCAATATCGTTCCATGGCAGATGCTTTGTGAAAGAACCGGTGCGAAGCTTCGTGTAATTCCTATTGATGAGAATGGGGTTCTTCAGCTGGAGTATCTTGATGAGTTTTTAAGTGAAAAAACAAAAGTGGTTTCGGTAAACCAGGTTTCCAATGCATTGGGAATTGTAAATCCTGTCGAGGAGATTATTGCCAAAACAAGAGCAAATACAGATGCTTATATTGTGATTGATGGTGCTCAATCTGCACCACATTTCAATATTGATGTTCAAAAACTGGACTGTGATTTCTTTGTTTTCTCCGGCCATAAAATGTATGCTCCGATGGGAACCGGTATATTGTACGGTAAGAAGGAAATACTTGAAGCGCTACCGCCATTCCATGGAGGAGGTGAGATGATTGCTACCTGCTCTTTTGACGGAACTACTTATGCAGGGCTTCCGTTTAAATATGAAGCCGGAACACCGAATGTAGGCGGGAATATTGCTTTGGGAGCCGCTGTTGACTTTATGAATAAAGTGGGTCATCAGAATATTCAAAACCATGAAAATGCTTTATTAGAATATGCTCAAAGACAGCTTTTGGAGATAGAAGGACTTAAAGTTTATGGTGAGAAAGCTAAGAGAACAGGTGTTGTTTCTTTTAATCTTGAAGGAGTAGGAATTTCCTCTGATGTAGGGATGATCCTTGATAAAATGGGAGTTGCAGTAAGAACAGGACATCATTGTACACAGCCTATCATGAGCTTTTTTAATATTGCAGGTACCGTAAGGGCAAGTTTTGCGGTTTATAATACCTTTGAGGAAATTGATCTTTTGGTGGAAGGAGTTAAGAAAGCACAGCGAATGTTGAGTTAGTAATACTTTAAATCAAATATATAAAAAAGCCCTGTCAGCAATGATAGGGCTTTTGGATTATCTTATATCTTCGAGGTGAAGACTGATTTTTTTTACAGATTAGGTTTCCAGTCAACAACCGCTCTGATGAATGCCTCCGCATTTTCTACAGGAACATTAGGCAGGATTCCATGTCCCAGGTTGGCAATATACCTGTCTTTTCCGAACCGGTTAATCATTTCGGTTACCATTTTCCTGATAGTTTCAGGAGTAGAATGAAGTCTTGCAGGATCAAAATTTCCCTGCAGTGTCATTGTATGATTAGTCAATGTTCTTGCGAATTCCGGTTTAATAGTCCAGTCAACGCCAAGTGCAGAAGCTTTGGACATGGTCATATCCTCAAGTGCAAACCAACATCCTTTCCCGAATACTACTACATGGGTTAGAGGGCTTAGCGCTTCAACAATCTGGTTGATGTACTGCCACGAGAACTCCTGGTAATCTGTTGGAGAAAGCATCCCACCCCAGGAATCAAAAATCTGAACGGCAGATACCCCTTTTTCTACTTTTCTTTTTAAATAGGCGATTGTAGTATCAGTGATCTTCTGAAGTAACAGATGAGCTGCTTCAGGTTGCTGGAAACAGAAAGACTTGGCAATATCAAAAGCTTTGCTTCCTTTTCCTTCCACGCAATAACAAAGAATTGTCCATGGTGAACCGGCAAAACCGATCAGCGGAATTTCATTGTCTAATTTCTGTAATGTAAGCTCAATAGCATCAAAAACATATCCTAAAGTATCATTCACATCCGGAGTTTCAATATTCTGAACCTGTTCCATTGTCCTGATCGGAGTATCCAGCCATGGACCAACAGATTCTTTCATTTTGAAATCAATTCCCATTGCCTGGGGTACTACCAGGATATCAGAAAACAGAATCGCAGCATCCAAAGGAAATCTACGGATAGGCTGTAATGTGATTTCAGCAGCAAGTTCAGGGGTCTGACATCTTGTAAAGAAATCGTACTGATCTCTCAGGGCAATGAATTCCGGCAGATATCTTCCCGCCTGCCTCATCATCCAGACAGGAGGTCGTTCAACGGTTTCTCCGCGAAGCGCTTTTAAATATAGGTCGTTTTTAATCATAATCTATTTTAAACTAACTGATAATATTGTCAATGTTTATGGCAATACCAGTTTTTAATCATTACTCCAGGCTTCTTTTCTTATCAGCTCAAAGATAGAAGTCAGGTTGTTGTCCTCCGAAGTAAAGATCTTTCCTTTCGTATAATTTCTTAATTCTCCGGATGTGGTTTCTCCAATGGAAAAAAGCTTCATATTTTCCAAAGAATTCCGCTTTGCAAAACTACGAACTCCACTCGGACTAAAAAATACTGCAGCATGATATTTTTCAGTTATTAAAGGATTGATTTCCTCCGTATTATATATGGTGACTTTTTTGTATTTGATATTCTGTAACGGCAGATCTTTATCCAGGACATTGATGGCAAGGTTGCCACAGAAGTGGAGAAACTGTTCATGCTGGCAATGCCCGATGATAAACTGAGAGAGAACATCTGCATTTTTCAGGACTTTAAATGTTCCAAACCCGTTTTTTCTCAATGCCTTCTTTGTTTTATCTCCTACACAATAAATTTTATTGTAGTTTTTAGCCGTAAAATCTTCGTTTGGGCGGAAGCGGTTTTTGAAGAAAGCTGCCACTCCGTTGACACTGGTAAAAATTAATGAATAATTTTTCAGGTCAAACGGGGGGATTATTATAGGTGTTGTCTTAATTACCTCAACACAGTCAGCCGTAATATCCTCTCCTAGGGCTTTGGATATTATTACCGGGTCTATATTTTTGGTAAATAAGATTCTCATGTCTTTGAAAATTAAAAATGAAAAGGTGTGGTGAGAAAGTTTGAATTTAAAATCTAAATAGGTTTAGATCTGGCTTTTAATTTCTGCCATTAATTCTTTACCTCCGTTTTCCAGAACAACTTTTGCAAACTTTTCTCCAAAATTTTCTTCAGAATTGTACTCGAAGTTTTCATCGATTGCAATACAGTTTTTACCATCCAGGGAACAGAGCGCCGCAATAAAACGGATCTGAGGTCCGATGATTTCTGCAAAGGCTCCGATAGGGGCAGTACAGCCTCCTTCCAATGTGCTCAGGAAGTTTCTTTCAATCTCTACGCAGATCTGGGTAGGCTTGTGATTGATCTGTTTTAGTATTTCGATAATCTCAGGTTTTCCGGAGTGTCCGGCAACGGCAATTACTCCCTGTGAAGGAGCCGGAATCATTAATGGAAGCATTTCATAATCGGTTTCCATTTTCATTCTTTTGATCCCTGCCAATGACAGGATTGTAGCATCAAAATCTCCATCCTCGAGTTTTTGAAGACGGGTCTGGATATTTCCGCGGATATCAGAAAATTCAGTAGTAGGGTAATGTCTTAGCCAGAACGCTCTTCTTCTCAGGCTGCTTGTAGCAAGCTTCAGTTCGTGGAATTCTTTATTTCTTGAAGATTCTTTTCTGATTAAAATATCCTGTGGATAATCTCTTTCCAAATAGGCAATCAACTCAATATTTTGAGGTAACTGGGTGGGAACATCCTTTAGAGAGTGTACAGCAATATCGATTTCGTCATTCAATAAGGCAACATCGAGGTCTCTTGTGAAGACTCCGGTAATTCCTAAAGAATATAGCGGCTGATTAAGATTTTTATCACCCGAAGAAACGATTGGGACGATTTCCGTTAAATAATTGTTGTTCTGAAGGTGCCTCGCAACCTCTCTTGCCTGCCAAAGTGCAAGTGCGGAATTTCTTGTTCCGATTCTAATGCTTTTCATTGAATTCGTTGTTTGGTTGTTCAACTAATATTTCGTGCATTAATTTACTAATTTCTTCGGCTTTTAAAGGATTATCAATGATATATTTTGCAAAACGGTTGGTAATTTTCTGGATCATTTTATCAGAAAGCTCCATATCCGTAATGTTTATATATTTATTCTTCTTATAAAAATTATGCATTTCATTGCGTTCCATATTCTTTAAAACAGCTTTGAAATGGTGAATGTTTGGTGCTAATTTTCTTTTTTTCTCCCATTCCATAAAATCTTTCATCAGTTCTTTGATGATTTTTTCTGCTTTTGGGATTTCTTTTTCCCGCTGCTGAATGGTTTCCTGGATTTGTTTTGAAAGCTCATCAACATCAATTAAGGTTACATTTTCATTTTCCGTAACATTCTTTTCAACGTTATGCGGGATTGAAAGATCAATAACCAGTGTTTCTTTTCCATTCGGGAAGTGGGACTGATTGATGATGGGGTGTTTGGCTCCGGTTGCCACAATAAGAATATCCGTATTTTTTAATTCCTTATCAAAATCAGAGTAATCAACATGAGGAATGTTATATTTTTGAGAAATTTTTTCAGCTTTCTCCTGTGTCCTGTTGGCAATTTTAATCTTTGGCTGATAAACGTGTTTTACAAGATTCTCAACGGTGTTTTGTCCTATTTCACCTACTCCCAGAAGAAGAATATTCTTTTCCGCAATTCTCTTTTGATTGTTCAGGATGTAATGAACTGCAGCATAGGAAACAGAAGCTGCTCCATTGGAAATCCCTGTCTCATTTTTTATCCTTTTGGAAATCTGGATGGCGGAATTAATTGCTCTTTCCAGGTAAGGGTTGGAGTTTTGCCTTTCCTTTTTGAAGCGGTTGTATGCTTTTTTGATCTGGCCGATGATCTCAAAATCCCCGATGATCTGGCTTTCCAGCCCCGCAGCTACTCTGAAAAGGTGTATTAAAGCCTCTTCTTTAGTCAGGATATTAGCAAACTGAAGAAAATCTGTAAGATTTACTCCAATGGTTTTGCAATATTCTTCTGCTACTAAAAGATAATTGGATGAAGTAGTGTAGATTTCAGTCCTGTTACATGTGGAAACCACAAATGCATCTCCAAGATCTTTCTGATGGACCCGGGAAACAAAGCTTTTAATGTTTTCATCAAAGAATGCAAATTTTCCTCTCGTTTCTACATCAGCTTTTTCGTAGCTTATAGAAAGCACGGCAAAATTTGATGTTTGATGGATGTTGGAATACTGTAACATAAGCAGTGGCAAATTTACGCTTTTTTTAATTAATGGTCTTCTGATACTGTATATGATAATTATCGTAAAAAACTATAAGGAGTAAAGGGCAAATACAGCAAGAATACAATTCTGATGGTGTTTAAAAGAGCCATTTCAAGGTGTTGTAATTAAAGAAATTAAAAAATAATCTGAAATGTATAAAACTTTGCTGTTTTCATTGAAAAAAATAGGAAGTGCTTTTTAGCATATTTTTTGTACAGCCGGTCTTCTTTGCCTGCCTTTTCACCGTTTTGAGATTCCGCTTTTTCGTCCTTTTGTTACCCTGTTAATTTTAGTTGAACTCAAAGTCTGTAAATGTCTAAAGTAAAAGTTAATAAAGAATTATAAATTTTAATAAAATTTTAACCAAATTATGTTGTTGTGAAATTTCTTTAGTAGTGTTAAATTTATATCTTTGTAAACTTAAAATCAGAAGAGAAATATGAGTTTATTTGATATGTTTACGCAAGAAATTGCGATAGACCTGGGAACTGCTAATACCCTTATCATCCATAATAATAAAATTGTTATAGATCAACCGTCAATTGTTGCAATTGAACGTTCTTCGGGTAAGCCGATTGCTGTAGGTGAACAGGCAAAGCATATGCAAGGTAAAACTCATGAGGATATCAAAACAATCCGTCCATTGAAAGATGGGGTTATTGCAGATTTCCATGCTTCTGAACATATGATCAAGGAATTTATCAAGAAAATCCCTGGTATCAAAGGTAAATTCATACAGCCTGCATTGAGAATTGTAATCTGTATTCCTTCTGGTATTACTGAAGTTGAAAAAAGAGCTGTAAGAGACTCTGCTCAGAAAGTCAACGCAAAAGAAGTACGATTGATTTATGAGCCAATGGCTGCAGCAATAGGAGTTGGGATCGATGTGCAGAAGCCTGAAGGAAATATGATCATTGATATAGGCGGTGGTACCACAGAAATTGCTGTAGTGGCTTTAGGAGGTATTGTATGTGATAAATCTGTGAAAATTGCAGGTGACGTATTTACCAACGATATTGCTTATTACTTAAGAACTCACCATAATCTTTATATTGGAGAAAGAACCGCTGAAAGAATTAAAATTGAAGTAGGTTCTGCTGTAGAAGACCTTGACGTGGATATTGAAGATATCCCGGTACAGGGTAGAGACCTTATTACAGGTAAACCAAAAGAAATTATGGTTGGATATAAAGAGATTGCCCGTGCATTGGATAAATCAATCATCAGAATTGAGGATGCCGTAATGGAAACACTTTCCCTTACTCCACCGGAACTGGCTGCTGATATTTATAAAACAGGTATTTATCTTGCCGGGGGAGGTGCGCTATTGAGAGGTCTTGCGGATAGGATTCACAAAAAAACAGGACTTCCTGTATTTGTAGCTGAAGATCCGTTGAGAGCTGTGGTTCGAGGAACAGGTATTGCTCTTAAGAATATGGATAAATTCAATTTCTTAATTAAATAATTTTAACTTTTTACGACTCTATATCTGAATGGGATTTTTGCTGAGATTATTTTCGAAGAACACTCTTTTCGTCTTCTTTATATTCCTGCAAATTATTGCTCTGGTTCTGATATTCTCCAGAAATGCCATGCAAAGATCCTGGATTGCGGGGCAAACAGCCGCGTTTAATTCATGGGTCTCCGGATATATTGATGAAGGGGTTTCTTACCTGAAGCTTAAACAGACCAATGAGGATCTTGTCGCTCAGAATAAAGCACTTATGCTGGAGCTTTATGGCAAAGAAGGCATAAAAAAGCCGGTTTTTAGAAAGGTTCATGATACCATAGGAGGAGGTCAGATTTATACTTTTGTGGATGGAGAAATTGTTTCCAACAGCATCAACAGAAGAAACAATTATTTTACGATCAATCGTGGCCGCAGGGACGGGGTCTTTCCTCAAATGGGAGTGATGGCACCAAAAGGTATCGCAGGGATTGTTATCAATGCTACAGACAGTTATGCACTTGTTCAGTCTGTATTGAGTGTCAATAAGATCAGAATTAATGCTTCTCTTAAAAACTCAGGTTATTTTGGAACATTAACGTGGAACGGAGATAATTCCCGGGTGATGCACCTCGCCGATATCCCGAAATATGTAGCGTTGAAAGTTGGAGATACTGTGGTGACAGACGGTAAGTCTGCTATTTTCCCTAAGGGGGTGATGATCGGAACCATTGCAGGATACTCTGTAGATAACAAAACAGGATTCTGGGATATTTCCGTGGAACTGAGTGAAAAGATGGGAGCGTTGAATAAAGTATACGTAGTAAAGAATCTTAAAAAGGCCGAAGTACAGAAGATTCAGGATACTATGCAAGCTGTAATAAAAAAGGAAAATGATTAGCAGGACTTTATTTACCGACATATTGATCATGATTTTTCTTGTTGCATTACAGATTTTTGTATTGAACAGGATTACTATTTTCGGGAAATATACTCCGGTATTATATCCCGTATTCGTCATGTTTTATCCTTTCTTCAGAAATAAGTTTCAATTCCTGGCGTTAAGCTTTTTAATAGGACTGTCAATTGACGGATTTCTTTATTCATGGGGGATTAATGCATTTGCAACCACTCTGATTGCTTACTTCAGGACATTGATATTCAGGACTTCAACAGATACTTCAACAGATTTTTTCTCTTTTCAATCCCTGCAATGGGCTCAGTTTTTGTTGTTTTTATTTTCAAGTATTTTCCTGCATCAGCTTCTGGTACAGTATATTGAGTTCTTTAAGTTGAGTAGGTTTTTTGAAATATTATTTAATGTATTGGTAACTAGTGTAATTTCGTTTATATTTATAGTTATTTACGCATTAATATTTAAAATCAAACAGAAAGTTTGAACACACGTTATTTAAAAATTTTTTCCATCCTTGTTGTTATCGCCCTTATTTTTGTGGCGAGGCTGGCGTATTTGCAATTGTTTACGGACCGTTATGCACTGAATGCGGCCAATACTTCCATTAAAACTGAATATATCATTCCTCAGCGTGGAGTTATTTTTGACAGGAACGGTAAAATCATGGTAGGAAACCAACCTGCTTACGAAATTTCTTTTACTCAGGCCCTGATGAAGCCGGATTTCGATACTTTGGGATTCTGTAGCCTGATGAAAATCAGTAAAGCAGACTTTATCAATAGGATCAATACGATCAGGAAAGAAAAATATTATTCTAAACTGACTCCGATGACTTTCCTGAAGGACCTCAGCAGAGAAGACATTGCGAGAGTCCAGGAAATTATTTTCAAATATCCTGCCTTTACTATTGTACAACGTCCTCAGAGGCAGTATGAAGTCTCTACTTCCGGAAACCTTTTGGGATATACCAGTGAAGTAAATGATGCGGAAATCAAAAAAGATTCTGCTTATTATCTGCCAGGTGACTTCATTGGGAAAAAAGGAGTGGAAAAATCTTATGAAAAAGAGCTTCGGGGGATTAAAGGCGTAAAATATATCCAAAAGGATATCAAACTTCGAAGTATCGGGTCCTATAAAAACGGGACACTGGATAAAGATGTTGTTACGGGAAAAGATATTACTCTGACCATTGATTATGATCTTCAAAGGATGGCAGAAGAAATGTTGGTAAACAAACACGGAGCTATTGTAGCTATTGATCCTAATAACGGTGAAATCCTGACGCTGGCCACAGGTCCGGATGTTGACCCTAATTTATTTACCGGTCCTTATAAATCCAAGAATATCTATGCCTTAAATAAAGATACGATTTATGAAAATAAGCCAATGTTTGACAGGTCGGTACAGGCGGCTTATCCTCCCGGATCCACCTTCAAATTGCTGACTGCTTTGGCAGGAATGCAGATGGGAGTGATGGATGAAAAAACGATTTTCCCTTGTGGAGGCGGATTCTACTATAAAGGCTTAAGAATTAAAGGGCATGGAGGTGCCGATCCTTTGATTCCTTCCATCCAGGTATCCAGTAACTGTTATTTTTCCCATGCCTATCTGGCTATTATGAACAAATATCCGGGAAATCCTTCCAAAGGAGTGGATGAATGGAAAGCCATCATGAATAGTTTTGGAGTAGGAGTATTTTTAAATAATGATCTGGCTTCCGGAGCCAAAGGAAGAATCCCAAGTGGTGAATTTTACGAAAAAAGACAAAAAGCTTTAAATAAATACAGTGGTAAAAAAGATTTTAAAAACTGGGATCCTTTAGCCACAGGAGCTGTATTTAATGGAATGGGACAGGGAGATGTAATGCTTACCCCGCTGCAGATGGCTAACGCTGTAGCAGCTATTGCCAATAAAGGATGGTATTATACACCTCATATTGTAAAAGCAATTGACGGTAAGCCTAATCCTGATAAAAGATTCAAGGTAAAGCATAAAACCCTGGTAGATCCTAAGCACTTTGAACCTGTTTTGAAAGGAATGGAAGCCGTGGTGCTGAGAGGTACTGCCAGAAGTTTAAAATCAAATGATTTTACCCAACTGGCTAAAACAGGAACAGCACAGGTTCCGCAAGGAAAAGATAACTCAATCTTTGTATTGATTGCTCCGGCCGACAAGCCTAAAATTGTTGTGGCCGCCGTAATGGAGCATGCTGGTTTTGGAGCAACCTGGGCAGGACCTGCCTGTACGGTGATTGCTGAAAAATATATTACAGGAGACCTGAAGAGGGAGCATCTTTATAAGAAAATGACCAGTGCCAGCTTCATGCCTGAATATAAAAGACAATGGGTTGCAGATCTTAAACGCAAAGGTCTGTATGTAGATCCTAAAACCGATTCCATTAAGCGCAAAAAAGTACAGGATAGTTTGGAATTTGTTAAACAACAAAAAGCCAAATTAAAGCAAAGAATAGAAGAAGAAACCAAAAACACTAAATCTGCAAAGCAATGAAATGGATGGAAGGAATAGATAAACTGGGCCTTGGGCTGTATTTCCTGCTTTGCATTTTTGCGATTGCAAATATTTACAGTGTAGACCAGAAACTTGGGGAGAAACAATTTATCTTCTTTTGTATCTCTTTGTTTGTAGGCCTTGTAATATTCGTTGGAAGAAGTAAATTCTTCGAGAATATGGCAGGGATTATTTATATTGGCGGAGTCTTACTGTTGATAGGGCTTTTTCCTTTTGGAAAAGAGATCCTGGGACAAAAGAATTGGTATAAATTCGGAAGTTTTACCATGCAGCCTGTAGAATTTGCTAAAATAGGGACAGCGCTTATGCTTGCCAACTATGTTTCAGGGCCGGATTTTAACCTGAAAAATAAAAAGTCTCTCTGGACTTCTTTAGCAATTATAGGGATTCCGGCTGTAGTGGTTTTAGCTATTCCGGATGTGGGTTCCATGCTTGTATTCATTGCGTTCTTTATTGCATTGTATAGGGAAGGGCTTAATGGACTCCTGTTTGGGATTGGATTTCTTTTTGCTGCCGTATTTTTAGTGTCGCTGGCAGTTCCTCCTGTATACGTTGTGATTGCGATTCTGCTGATTATAGGAGTTCTGATCGCTATGAATTATCATAGGATGTCCTGGGATGTTATTACTATTTCGGGGATTGCAGGGTCTGTTCTGTTGCTATGTGGCCTGGCATTTGGATCGCCTTATATTTTAGAAAAGCTTCCCAAGCACCAGCGAGAAAGAATTGAGGTTCTTTATAAAGGAGAAAAAGCATTCAGAGATACTTCAGGATATAATTTGTTGTATTCTAAAACAGCAATCGGTTCAGGAGGAATGTGGGGGAAAGGATATCGTGAAGGATCTGTAACCCAGGGGAAATTTGTTCCTGAGCAGCAGACAGATTATATTTTCTGCGCCGTAGGGGAAGAATGGGGATTTGTAGGAAGTGCGCTTTTGGTATTGTGCTATATGGTGTATATAGGACGTATTTACTACCTGGCGGAAAAGCAGAAATCTACATTTAACCGCGTATTTGGCTATTGCTTTGCATCCATTCTGCTGATGCACTTTTCAATCAATTTAGGGATGGTTATGGGGCTCTTTCCAACCGTAGGAATTCCTCTTCCGTATTTCAGTTACGGAGGAAGTTCTTTGCTGGCCTTTTCCATGATGACTTTTATTTTCTTTAAACTTAATTATTCTGACAAAAACAGCTTGGTGTAATTCGTCTCTTGAAGGCAAACGGTAAAACCAAATTTACTCTGTGGAATCCTGCAGGATGGCAGACAATATACCTATTGACAAACATACAAAATGAAAGAAGTTTACATTCAGGACCAGGATTTTGACAATGCAGATCTTTCCCGGCTGGAAAAAGGAGAGTATGAGAACTGTACTTTCAGGAACTGCAATTTTGAATACATGGATCTTTCCGGTTTTAGTTTTAACGGTTGTGATTTTGTAACCTGTAACCTCAGCATGGCGAAACTGGTTAAAACAGCTTTCCGTGATGTATTCTTTAAAGAATGTAAAATGTTTGGTCTCCAGTTTACCGATTGTAATGCTTTTGGTATGTCCTTCACATTTGAAGACAGTGCGCTGAATAATTCGGTTTTCTATCAGGTTTCTATTAAAAAAACGGTGTTTAAAAACTCTAAACTGATTGAAGTAGATTTCACGGAATCGGATCTCTCTAACGCTGTTTTCAGCAATTGTGATCTTTCGGGTGCTGTTTTTGATGATACAATCCTCGAAAAAGCTGATTTTAGATCTTCCTTCAATTATTGTATAGATCCGGCTTCAAATAAGCTCAAAAAGGCCAAATTTTCACTTTCTGAAGTGTACGGGCTCTTGTATAAGCTGGATATAGAAATAGAGAAGTAAATGGGTTAGGTGCGAGTTGGAGGAGGCATATATTTAAACTTCATACAAAATTGCAAGAAATAAAGGGATGTATAACAGTTCAACAGATCAGTCTCAAAAATTGGGAACATAATAAATTGGCCTAAATATAAAAATTCTGTCCATTATTGATTAGCATCAAAATTATTGAGATCGTTTTTCACGCAAAGTTTTAAAAAAAATAATGTTCTATTTCAAGTAGGCAAAAGAAGGTAGCATAGCTGCTAACTAAGCGCATACAAAGTGTTCCCTTCATCAGAATCGATTAAAGATCGATTCATTTCTTAGCTTACTTAAAATAAAGAGTAGTCAAAAAGAAAGCTTTGCGTGAATTTTAAAAATTAAATAGATCTAAATATTATATGCCCCCAACTTTTGCGCTTGATCCAGTACAACAGAGACGGGCTTTAGCCTAACTGATAAACAATAAAAAAGCCATCAAAAATCTGATGGCTTCATTATTTAAATCAATTATTTAAAAATTAAAAATTTGCTGAAGTAGCTGGAGTTGTTGCTGCTAAATTGTTATAAGCATCTCCTTCTTCGTTGATTACTCTCTTGGCAAATCTGTATTTAGGACCCCAATATGAATCATTTAATGAAGAAATCATAACTCCTTTTGACGTTGCTGCATGAATAAATTTAACCTCACCATCTTCAGAAACACTTTCTACAATACCTACGTGAGAAATTCTTCTTCCATGAGAAAAGAAGATTAAATCTCCTTTCTGAAGGTCTCCTTTTTCTATTCTTTCGCCTTCCTGAGCCTGAGAAGCGGCCACTCTTGGCAGATTAAGTCCTGCTGCAGCTCCAAATACAGAAAGAACGAAAGCTGAACAATCTATACCTCTTCTGGTGGTCCCTCCATATCGGTAAGGAGTTCCCAGGTATGTTTCAGCTTCTGCAAGGATACCATCAATTGTTTTGTTGTATTTGATTGCTTTTGCAATCTCGGAATTCTTAATTGCCTTTTTAGCACTAGCTATAGAAGCAGCCTTTTCCGCAAGGAAAGAGTCGATCAATTTTTGCTTATCCTGCTCTAGTTTTTTGTTATCAATAGAAGCTAGTTTGGCATTTGTTTTGTATTCTTTAGTGTAAGTTGCTGGTTTTGAAACTACATAATTCGTAGCACACGATTGCATTGACACTGTAGTAACAATAGCAACTAAATAAAACAAAACTCTTTTCTTCATATATATTTGATTAACCGTGTTAAAAGGAATATTTATTTTCAAAAGCATTACAAAAGTATAGATTCCGAGTAAAAGACCCTTGATATGATTATTATCAGGATCTGACTTTAACACACTTTAACATATTATTTACGTATGTTAAAGAAAAATAAACCGCAACTGCCTTTTTTTGGCAAGTAAGCGGTTTTTTTTATTAAGATTCTTTAACAAAATATGTAGATATTCTTCTATAAACCGGAGATTCTCAATTAAAACTCTAAATTTCAGGGTTGTTAAAAAAATAAAAAAATTCCCCGGAAAACCGAGGAATTTAAACTAATATGGAACTTTACAGATACTATTTTGTAAACAACATTTCTCTGTATTTTGTCATAGGCCAAAGCTCATCATCCACCATCATTTCAAGAGCATCTGATGCTTCTCTGATTCCGTCGAATAATGGTTTAACTTTATTGCAGTATTCTTCTGCCTGCTTCTGGCTGTCGGATATGCTTTTTGCCGCTTCTCTGGCTTTAATAAGATCTTCAACTCCAAGCTTAATTTTAGAAACATTTTCGGAAATGCTGGTAATTAAACTCATTTGTTCTTTTGCCAATGGTTTAAATTCTTTATCTCCAAAGATCTCTTTAAGACCTTTAACGTTTTCAATCAATCTGTTCTGATAGTTTAAAGCAGAAGGGATAATATGGTTTCTTGCGATATCACTTAAAACTCTTGCTTCGATATCAATAACGGTAGAGTATTTTTCCAGCTTGATTTCATTTCTTGCTTCCACTTCCCTGTGGGTGAAGATTCCCATCTCTTCATACAGGTCTAAGAATTTTTTGTCCATTTCCTGCTTAAGAGCTTCCGGAGTGGTTTTAAGGTTATTCAATCCTCTTTTCTTCGCTTCTTTAGCCCAATCATCAGAATACCCGTCGCCTTCAAACATTATATTCTTGGATTGTTTGATGTATTCTCTTAATACATTGAAGATGGCTTCATCTTTCTTTAATCCTCCTTCGATAAGAGCATCTACTTCTTTTTTGAAGTCATTAAGCTGTTTAGCAGCGATGGTATTCATCACCGTCATAGATTCCGCACAGTTGGCAGAAGATCCTACGGCTCTGATTTCAAATTTATTTCCTGTAAAGGCAAATGGAGAGGTTCTGTTTCTATCCGTATTATCTAGTAGGATTTCAGGAATTTTCCCCACTACATTTAATTTCAATTCTGTTTTTTCTTCCGGAGATAATTTTCCGTTTGTTACTTTTTCAAGTTCTTCCAAAACACTGAACAGCTGGCTTCCGATGAATACGGAAATGATTGCCGGTGGAGCTTCGTTAGCACCAAGTCTGTGATCATTACTTGCAGAGGCAATACTTGCTCTTAAAAGATCTGCATATTCATGAACAGCCTTAATGGTATTCACGAAGAACGTTAAGAACTGAAGGTTTTTCTTAGGGTTTTTTCCTGGGCTTAACAGGTTTTCACCAGTATCAGTAGCTAAAGACCAGTTGTTGTGCTTACCGCTTCCGTTTACTCCGGCGAATGGCTTTTCGTGGAAAAGAATATGGAAGTGGTGTTTGTGAGCTACTCTTGCCATGATGTCCATCAATAAAGAGTTATGGTCTACAGCAACGTTTACTTCCTCAAACATTGGAGCAAGTTCAAACTGGTTAGGGGCAACCTCGTTGTGTCTTGTAGTTGCAGGGATACCCAGTTTCATACATTCAATTTCCAGCTCTTTCATGAAGTTCATCACCCTTGTCGGGATAGAACCGAAATAGTGGTCATCCAGCTGTTGCCCTTTTGCAGGAGAGTGTCCCAGTAAAGTCTTTCCTGTCAGAACAAGGTCCGGACGGGATTGGTATAATGCTGAATCTACAAGGAAATATTCTTGTTCCCAACCTAAAGTAGGGGTTACTTTCGTTACATTTTTATCAAAATACTGCATTACGCTGGTTGCTGCTTCATCTACAGCGTTCAAAGCTCTCAGAAGTGGGGCCTTATAATCCAAAGTTTCTCCTGTATAAGAGATAAATATGGATGGAATACATAATGTAGTTCCCATAATGAATGCCGGAGAAGTCGGATCCCAGGCAGTATAACCTCTTGCTTCAAATGTATTTCTGATTCCTCCGTTCGGGAAAGAAGAAGCATCAGGTTCTTGCTGAATCAGCATATTCCCGCTGAATCTTTCAATGGCTCTTCCACCTTCAATCGGGGTAAAGAATGAATCGTGCTTTTCTGCTGTAGTTCCTGTCAAAGGTTGGAACCAGTGAGTATAATGCGTTACTCCTTTACTCATTGCCCAGTCTTTCATTGCTACCGCTACCTGGTCTGCGATATGTCTCTGGATTTTAGTTCCTTTCTTGATCGCGTCCATAATAGAGCTGAAAGCCTCTTTCGTTAAATATTCTCTCATCGTTTCTTCTGAGAAAACATTTTTGCAGAATAGCTCTGATAGTTTTGCCGGGATTTCAACAGAATTATCTTTTCTGAAGTCCTTAAATGGCAGGGTTTCTAATGCTTTGAATCGTAAGGTTGACATATTTGGGTTGATTTTGATAGGGCAAATTTACAAAAAAAACAAAACAAAATCATTTTGACCCTAAAAAAATAAGGGGTCTAATTAAAATTTACATTATTTAAACATGTGTTTGGTGTTCTTCAATAGGGGTGATCATAATGCAGAACTTAAAAAATTAGGTAACTATACGTTACTTTACACAAACATAAAAGAATAAAGACCAACTACGACAGTTGGTCTTTTTTATTAATAATATTTATATTATGGAATTTATTCATTTTCCTCCGTTTGATTTATTTGGGGAGGCTGAGTTTCATAATAATTTATCCATAAATTATGAAACTTTGCTCCACTCTCATAAAAGGACTTCATTACGTAATTGTAATCCTGATTACTTAATTCAGAATCAAAGTGAGCCTTTGGAATATAATTGCGTTGAATCGTTGTCTGTTTCAATTTCTGATATCCTAAATGTTGAGCCATCGCAGAGAGCAGTTCTGTCCTCAGTAATTCCCAATTTTGAGCGGCATTATTTTGATTTGGCATATCCAATGAATCATAAAGTTTGTCCCATGCAGCTAAAACTTCGGGAGAGTCTTCAAAAACGATGTCAATTTGATTCAAGCCATTCACAAAACTATGATGTGTGGGATTACCTCGAAGAGAAAAAAGCATTAGAAATAAATCCTTTTTTGAGTTGTATTTATTTTGTTCGTTATCTAATTTACGACCTGTTTCAACGGCTTTTATCGGGGAAATGGCAATCCAATAAACAGTGAATCCCAGTATTAGTAAACTGATAATCCAGTAGATAATTTCAAAATAATCTTTAGTTGTCATGTTAAAAATTTTGCCCACAATATAGTGAAAAAGGTATAGTTTTTGTATTTTTGTAGAAATATTTATCGAACAAAAAAGGAAGCGTTAGCTTTATTCTGTTAATCTGAAATCTGGAAAATTTCTTTAATACAATGCAGAATAAACGTAGACACTTGCACCATATGGTGTGGGGTTGTCTTGTTTATATTGTATTGGCAATCCAGAGCCACAGATTAATAAGCAAGAGTTACAAACCCACGCCTTTCTTATTTATAATCATTAAATTTCTACATCGGGTTTGGGTGGATTACTAAATTCACTTATGAAAAAACTACTTTTTACACTTTTATTAGCATCAACACCAGTATTATTTTTTGCGCAGGAAGAAAAACCGAAAGAAACCGCAAAAGAATGTGATTTGCCTAAAGACTTCAAAGAGCCAATCAAGAACAACCGACTAAAAAAGTTTGTAGCCATTGATAATGGAGTTGAAGAAAAGGAAGTAATCATTATCAGAGTGCAAAATGGATTAGGTAGTGGTATTTATACAGCCTGCGTAAAGGGGCAGTCCATTCAATATCAAAAGATGGGTACAGTGTTTATGAGGGAATCAAATAATCCTTTCAAAAAGTAATTAAAGGATTTGTACAAATGCAAAAAAATAAATTCCTGAAAGTTCTTTTTGATAATGAACTATTCTTTCCTAAATACAAGAATGCTACCGATATGACATTTGGAAATTATTTGAAAACAATGGTATTAAATTGTATTTCATTTTGGAGTGGAGTGATATTTTTGGGTATGATTATTTTAGGAGCAGATATGCTTTTGAATTTAATAACAAGAAATAACGGAGAAAAACATATACTATATTTTGAACCACTATCAATGAATTATTATGTGGTAGTCTCATTATCTGTTCTATTCTCTATTTATGCTTTGTTTTCTTTGTTTTACTATATATTTTATAGTTTTGATTACTTAGGAAAGCTATTAAGAATGAGTAAAAACGGTAAAGAATAATAAAAGGATTAATCCTCAAATTAATGCTTTTTGAAAGCTTGAATAGTATCCTTATATTGTATAAAAATGTCTGGTAATTAATGACAAATTTCACGTTGTTGGCACTACATGGCTGTCATCTTTCCCAGACTTTACAAATATAAAAAAATCAATGATTAACACCAATATAAAATCAGCTTTTGAACTTGCTCAAATTTTTCCTACTGAACAGGCTTGTATAGACTATTTGGAGGTTATGAAATGGAGCAAAATTCCTGTAAGCCCCTTTGATTCTACATCCAAAGTATATAAGTGTAAAAACAACCAGTATAAATGTAAGAATACAGGCAAGTATTTTAATGTTAAGACAGGAACAATGTTCGAAAATTCAAAGGTTAGTCTTAGAAAATGGTTCTTAGCTATTTGGCTTGTTACTTCTCATAAGAAAGGAATAAGTTCTATACAGTTAGGAAAAGACATCGGAGTAAGACAGGCAACCGCATGGTTCATGCTCCAAAGAATCAGAGCGTGTTTCGGTATTGAAAACAGTAACGAGCTAGAAGGGATTGTTGAAGCAGATGAAACATTCTATGGCGGTAAAAACAAAAATCGCCACAAAAATAAAAAGGTTCCACACTCACAAGGTCGCTCATTTAAAGATAAAGTTCCAATTATGGGAATGCTTCAACGTGGAGGAAAGATGAATGCTTTTGTTGTAAATGATACAAAGAAAGATAGTATTCAACCTTTGATTTGTAGATATGTGAATCCAGAAACAACAATATTAATAAGTGATGAATGGTGGGCTTATAAAGGCTTGGATAAATATTATACTCACAATGTAATCGACCATTCTCGGAAAGAGTATGTAAGTTTGCAGGATAGTTCTATACACACAAATAATATAGAAGGCAGTTGGAAAATCTTGAAAAATTCAATTTCAGGAATGTACAACCATGTTTCTAAAAAACATCTTCAAAAATATGTTGATGAATTTGTGTATAGATTTAACCTGAGAAAGGTCACAGACCAAGAAAAATTCATACATTTACTACGAAATAGTAATGTAAGAACTAGATACACAGAATTATGTCAATAAAGACAATTAAACAGCTAAAAGAACAAGGAATGAAATACACTATTATAGATGGTGAAACATATTTCTTGGTAGAAGATGTCAAGAAAAATGAAGACTATCTTATAGTTGATTTAACACAAGTAATTCATAAAAACGGAATAGATATAATTCACGAAAAATATATTCATGAATTATCAGATTTCGATAAAATGATAAAACGAACATTAAAAAAAGAGGATTAAATTAATCCTCTTTTATTTTTAACACGCTTGTGTAAACTTGCGTATAATTACCAAAAATTACTGTCCAGGTCAGATTTTAAAGGGGCATGACATCAAATACATTTATTGTATGGAAGGTGGAATACGGTACGTATTAAGCTACTTATTAAAAGATAGTTAAAATAAAATGCTCAAAGATTTTGTATATTTGTGTGAAATTTATTTTATGACAAATTCTAGAGCAAGAGAAACAACAGAGGCTATTGAAAGACTATATATCTCTATGAGACATTTATTTTATAGAGGATTTTTCAAGCCAGCGGGTGTTTCAGGAGAGAGTATCAGGAGCTTGTTAAAAACCATCAATCCGGAGATTTACGGGACAATGAATATTCCGAATAAACTGGAGCTTGACGGTTTGATGTATGTTTTAGACAGACTTCCTGAGGGGATTGAAGAATGCGCTTTTATTCATCTTACATCAGATGAAGGGTTTGATAAAGGAAGTTTCGAACCTATTGTTCCAAAGAAAAGAAGAAGAAACTGTTATAGAATAGACGAACACCAGATGAATATTGAGGTTCTTTTGGGCCGTTCCGAAATTTATGACATACTTACCCACCTGACATTCCTGTTTATAGAAGCAGATAAAATCCGTAACCTGGCTTTCATCCAGGATGAAAACTGGAAACCAACAAGGGCCTTTAAAATTATTGAAGAGGTAGTAAAAGGAGAGAAAAAATTCAGCAGGAAAGAAAAAGAGGTTGCTCTTATCCATCTTTCTTCTTTAATCGGGAGATCTTTTGATGAAACCTTGAGGGCTTATAATACCTTTGGAGATGATAATAACCCTGACCGTCTATTTAAAATCATCTACAATCTGGGAAAGGTAAGCCTTGAAGACGCAAAAGGTGCCAGAGAAAGAGAAATTTATTTTAGTGCCATATTAAAGGAAAGGGTGGGACACCATTACTTTGGTGAAAAATGGGCCAATAAAGTAAAAGAAGTTTTATTTGAAAATGATCTTCATATGCGTCCGTTGCATATTATTTCCGCCAATATGCATTCTGTGAAAAATATGCTGTATGCCAATGATGCCCTTAAAAAGAAACAGCATCATGATGTAGACTATAAACTGTACGAAGAAATATCCAACAAAAAAGACCTTCGTGATAAAGTATTAAAATATGCTTTGGAAGAAGGGATGATTTATATTGCGGACAAAAGCGGAAGCAATATAGATGTCCAGATTATAGACCTCAGCAAAACTGATTTGAAGAATACGCCGTTTGCAGGCAGTAAGTTCTCAGGAGATGATGTAGTGATGGTATTCGATTATGCTTTCGGAGAACAGGCTTTTGAAGTGATGGATGAGCTTTTAAGACCTTTTGAACATAAAGGGGAAGTTTATATGATGAAAGTGAAGTCTGTGTCGATCATGGGAAAAGCGGGAATTCTTACCGGGGAAAAAGGCGATATCATGATTCCTACTTCTCATATTTTTGAAGGGACTGCGGATAATTACCCATTTGAAAATGCTTTGAAGCTGGAAGACTTTAAAGATGATGAATTGAGAGCTTTTGAAGGTCCAATGATTACCGTATTGGGAACTTCACTGCAAAACAGGGATATTTTATCCTACTTCATGAACACTTCATGGAAAGCCATAGGTCTTGAAATGGAAGGAGCACATTACCAGAAGGCTATTCAGGTGGCTTCTAAAATCAGACACCATATTTCGCCGGATTTGTTTGTGATGTATGCTTATTATGCTTCGGATAATCCTTTGGAAACAGGAAGTACCTTATCTTCGGGAGGCCTTGGCCTTACAGGAGTAAAACCCACTTACCTCATTACCCTGAGAATTCTGGAAAAGATTTTTGAAAGTGCCGGGAAAACTACTTCTGCTAAAAAATAATCGTAATTATAATTATAATAACAACCTCAGGTGATACATCTGAGGTTTTTTTGTGAGGCTTGTTAAGGTTTTAACCTTGATAAAGATCATCGCAATAAGCTTCTGCGTACTAAATCCATTGAGAATATTAGTAGAAATTCTTATATTGTTTACTTTAAAAAATAAAAAACAGTAATCATGAATTCAGTTTCACAATTAACCAAAAGATTCAGGGAGGTAATACTTGATGGTTTTTGGATTGCCAATACCAATTTTAAAGACCAGTTGTCTGATGTTACCTGGGAACAGGCGATAGCAAGGGTGGGTTCTTTGAACACCATTGCTATGCTCACTTTCCATATCGATTATTATATTGCAGGAATTGTCAATGTGTTGGAAGGCGGAGAACTGGAAATAAAAGATCAGTTCAGTTTTGATCTTCCTCCTATTGAATCCCGGGAGCAATGGGAAGGATTGTTGAATAAGCTCTGGTTAGACGCTGAAAAGTTTGCGGTATTATTGGAACAGATGCCTGGTTCTAAGCTTGATGAGGTTTTTGTTGATGAAAAATATGGAACATACCAAAGGAATATTGATGGAATGATTGAACATGCATATTATCATCTGGGACAGATTACTTTAATTAAAAAACTGTTGAAAAATAACTAAAGAAAAGACAGGCATAGTCATCTGTGATTATAAATAATCTTTTTGTTGTTTAACAATTTGATTTAAAATCCATCTAAAACCATATTCAATAGAATAAAACCTTCAAATAACTCTAATTTGAGAGTGTTATTTAAATTACTACCTTTAGAAAAAATAAAATTTTAAATGAGAAAATCGGCTGCAATCATTTTTGCGTTTATCATTTCACAATTTCAGGCTCAGCAAGGAGCTTATTATCAGCAGGCTGCAAAGTACAAGATGGATATTGATGTCAATGCTGAAAAATTTACTTACCAGGGAAAACAAACCTTAGAATACACAAACAACTCACCTGATGAGCTAAAAGTGGTATATTTTCATTTGTATTGGAATGCCTTTAAGCCTAATTCCATGATGGACCAGCGAGTGGCTTCCCAGGGGAAGAATGGTGATGGAAGATTACAAAAAGAGGGGATTTCAAGATTGGCATCCATTCCTAAGGATCAGGAGGGAGCCCAGAATATTCACTGGATCAGGCAAAATGGAAAGGATCTGAAATTTGAAGTTCAGGAAACCATTATGAAAGTATATCTGGCTGAACCTGTCAAACCAAACTCCACTACTACTTTTACTATGGACTGGGATGCTGTAATCCCTCAGCAGATCAGAAGGAGTGGAAGAAATAACAGGGAAGGGGTAGATATGACGATGACCCAGTGGTATCCGAAAATTGCAGAATATGATTATGACGGATGGGCAACTTTTGATTATCTGGGAAGAGAGTTCCATGCGCCATTTTCAGATTTTGATGTAACCATCAGGATCAATAAAGATTATGTAGTAGGAGCAGGAGGTATCCTTGAAAACCCTTCTGAAGTAAAGGGTTATGATGCCAATGCTAAAATAAAGACAGAAAAAGATAAGAAAGCAACCTGGAAATGGACCGCAAAAAACATTCTTGATTTTGCGTGGAGCGCAGACAGGGATTATTCTGTAGAAAGCTTCAATGTTCCGGAAGGGCCGAAAGTATACCTGGTGTATCAGAAAAATGACAAAACTAAAGTCTGGGGTGAAGCCCAGCCTTATATCACAAAATATTTCCAGATCATGAATTCTCATTTTGGAAAATATGTATATCCTACTTATGCGTTTATCCAAGGTGGAGACGGTGGTATGGAATATGGAATGTGTACGATGATTTTAGGGGAAGCAAAAGATATTAAAGGACTGATGGGACTAATGGCTCATGAAGGATCTCACTCCTGGTACCAGCAGATGCTGGCCACAAATGAATCTGTGCGTCCATGGATGGATGAAGGCTTTACAAGCTATGCGGAAGGGTATACCATGCACCAATTATTTCCGGAAGATTTACCCAATCCTTTTGCTAAAACCTTAGACGCCTACAGAAACTTTATTAAAAAAGGAATTGAGGAGCCGGCTGTTTGGCTGGGAGACCATCATGATAACGGAACAGCTTATACCTATGCTTCTTATGTGAAAGGAGAATTGTATCTTGTACAATTAGGATACATCATGGGAGAACAGAACCTTGCTGAAACCTTAAAGCAATATTATGATCAGTGGAGTATGAAACATCCGTCAGACAGAGATTTTCTTCATATTGCCCAAAAAGTATCCGGAATGGATTTAAAATGGTTTCACCACTATTGGATCAATACGACCAAAACCATTGATTATGGAATTAAAGATGTAAAATACGATGCAAAGTCAACAACAATTACCCTTGTAAATAATGGACAGGTGCCTATGCCGATAGATTTCAGCATAATGACTACAGATAAAAAAGTGGTTACCTACCAGATTCCATTGAATATGACCCATACATGGAAAGAAAAAGATATCTATGGTGAGTTTAAAACCATGCCTTACTGGCCATGGACACAAAAGGAATATACCATTACAATTCCTTACACAAAATCTCAATTGTCCGTGTTAGGAATAGATTTCAGTCAGAGAATTGCGGATGTGAATATGGTGGATAATTTTGTTGAGGTGAAATAATTCAGATAAATGATAAAAACAGAGGCTGCCACTTGGGGCAGCCTCTTTTCATGTCGTGGAAATTACCAAATAACCGGGGATCCGCAATCTTTGATAGAAACCCTGCAAGATTTTTTTTCAGATTTTTCATATAGTACAATTGATTTTGTTGTTTCAACTGTATCCAGTACCTTTAAGGAATAACAGGATAAACTTGCAGGTGTAGTTCTTTACTTAATAAGTGTGTTGAAAATACCATTAATTGAGGTAAAGTTTGAACCTTATCAATCTAAATTAATATGGGATTTCATTAAGTTTTTGATCATAAAGCTTTATTTTTACACTTATTTACAAATCTCTTTAGTTTAAAAAATAAATGAATTCAATTGTAATCAACGTAGGGAACAGCAATATCAGATTTGGACTTTTTAATGGCGATAATTGTGATATTTCATGGGTAATCAATACCAAGCCCTACAGAACTGCGGATGAGCTGTATGTACAGATGCTGATGCTTTATCAGACCTATAAAATTGAGCCTAGAGAAATCGGGAAAGTGATTATAGGATCGGTGGTGCCACAGCTGACCAAAGTAATGAGCTCAGGAATCAAAAAAATTCACGGTACTACTCCTGTAATTGTTGACAGGAATACCCCTTCAGGGGTTCAGGCAAAATCCAAGCAAATGGGAACGGATATCTATGCTAATCTGGTGGCTGCACATAATCTATATCCGGACAGAAAGAAAATCGTTATTGATTTCGGAACGGCTCTTACCGCAAGCTGTGTAGCAGAAACAGGAGAAACCTTAGGCGTAATTATTGCGCCGGGAATTGTGACATCACTCAATTCACTGATCAGCCAGACAGCCCAGCTTCCTGACATCGAACTTAAAAAGCCTAAATCTGTTTTAGGACTGGATACGGTGACCTGCATGCAAAGCGGGATGGTTTATGGTTTTTTAGGAATGGTAGAAGGCTTTATCAACCGTATCAATGATGAGGTGAATGATGATTGCTTTGTGGTTGCAACAGGAGGAGTCTCTCATGTATATAAACCCCTAACGGAAAAAATTCACGTGATGGACAGGCTGCATACCCTGAAAGGGCTTTATTTTTTAGGTAAAGATTTATAATTGTAATAACTGAGGCTAAGACAAAGCCTTAATTTGCCTTAATTTTTATTAAAATGAAAGATTTTCCTGTAATTAAAACGGAAAGACTTATTCTTTCCCATCTGGAAGAGAAAGATATTCCTTTTATCGTTGAATATCTTCAGCATAAAATTTATTCAGACCTTACTTCTAACATTCCTTATCCTTACACGGAAAGTGATGCCAGGTTCTGGTTGAAAATGTCTGAAGAAGCTTTTGAAAATAACTCGGGATATACTTTCGGAATCCGTAATAAAGAAGGACAAATTATCGGTGCTATCGGACTTCACGACAGGGATGATGATAAGGCTGAATTAGGTTATTGGATCGGAATGCCTTACTGGAATAAAGGATACGTAACTGAAGCAGCCAAAGCTATAATAGATTTTGGCTTCAAAAAACTTAATTTTAATAAAATTTTTGCCACTCATTTTCCCCACAATCCCGCCTCAGGGAAAATAATGGAGAAAATAGGAATGGAGAAAGAGGCCTTTTTAAAAGAAGAAGTAAAAAAAGATGGAGAATATTTTGATCTTGTCATGTATTCCATTTTTAATAATCATAAATAAAAACGGAGATCATTCCGGTCTCCGTTTTATTCGTATTGAGTATTTATCTTTTATTTTTAAAAAAAGTTTTAACAATAGATGAGCATTCGTTTTCCATAATTCCCGTTACAATTTCTGTTTTCGGGTGTAGGGAGAGGTGTTTATTGATGAAACCTCTCTGCTCATCTCTGGCCCCTATAACTACTTTTGAAATCTGAGCCCAGGATAATGCTCCTGCACACATAACACAAGGTTCCATAGTGACATAGAGCGTACAATCCTTTAAATATTTACCACCAAGAAAATGAGCAGCGGAAGTGATGGCCTGCATTTCTGCATGGGCGGTAACGTCATTCAGGGTTTCGGTGAGGTTATGGGCCTTTGCAATAACCCGGCTATTGGAAACAACAATACAACCGATAGGGACCTCATCTTTTTCCAGGGCAATTTCAGCTTCCTGTAAAGCCATCTTCATATAATATTCGTCGGTAAACATTTATTCTGTCATCGTTAAAGTTAAAGGAAGCCTGAATTGAAAACTGGCCGGATCACCTTTGGCGGTGGCGGGCGTAAATTTTTCAGAAATGGAATACATCGCAATTTCAGCCTGCCTGTTGAATGTGAAATTATCGCCTTGTGCATGTACATTGCTGATGCTACCATCCGGTTCAACCGTAAAAATCACATCTGTCATGACTGTTTTGGGTTCAGAATGAACACCATCCGTATAAAGAAGATCGGCAACCTCCTGTCTCAATGAATTGATTCCTCCCGGATAATTGGGTGCTGTTTCTACATCATTATTTTTGTTTTCCGTTTGGGATCCGTCTTTTATTTTTTTTATCAATTGAAGATCTTCCAGGTTTCTTACCCGTAACAAGGCTCCGATCAATGCATTATTTTCAATACTGTCCATTTTTTTCATGAAGAAAAGAAAATCACCTTTTATAGCAGCCTTTTTGAAGGTGTTGGATTCGGCATCAAATTTCTTCTTGAATTCTTTATTGAGCATAGTTCTGTGCTGGTTGTAATAATTTTTTACTACCCGGAACTCTTCCTTTTGCTGTGACAGGCAAAAAGCAGAAATAATACAGCAAATACAGATTAATAAAGCTCTCAATTCAGTATATTTATGTAAATATAATTAAAAAATATGAGATTCTTCAGCTTTCAAGGTAACGGTTCAGAGATTCCTGGAGATGGGTTCTGATTTCATCAACTAAAGCTTTAGGTTCTAAAACGGTAACCTCTTTCCCATATGAAAGAATCTCCTGCATAAAGTCGTAAGTAGGATGCAGGAAGAATTCAAAATAAATTTCTTCCGGCGTTTCTTTGGTCTCTTTTTGCGATTGGTGAAGTGGGAAACTTCTGATGTACTCTCCCTGATGACGGCTGCATTTCAATACAATATTCTGTGGCTTTTGCTCAGCCAGATTCATCACCCCAAATGCATTTTTAAAATGTTCTCTAAAATTATAGTTATATTTTTCACGGAATTTATTTTTACTAACATCCAGATAATTAATCCTGTCCAGACCAAATGATTTCAAAAGTTTGTCTTTGGTATCGATCGCAATAAGATACCATCGGTCTTTAGATTCTTTCAGGGCCAACGGATGAACTTTTCTGGAAGTCATCAGTTTGTTTTTGTAATTATAATGTTCAAAAGAAACCACTCTTTTGTTACGAATGGCAAAGAACAGATCATAGAAATGTTCAACTCCGGTGGGCTTCCTGCTTTCAAAGAAGATAAAATCTGAAAAATCCGGATGAAGATTCAATGCATTGCTCACCTGAAAAGATTCCAGGAGCTTTTGGTTATACTCATCCACTTCCATAATCGGGCGGCTCTCAATATAATACCGGTTGTCACCTTTTTTCTTATTGTGAATAGAAAGATTGAAAAGATCGGAAATTTCACGGATATCCCGCTGCAAGGTACGGATAGAGTAGCTCTTGATCCCTGCATCCTGAAATTCAAAAGAGTTTAAAAGATAGTCCTCCAGCTGGGAATAGGTAGCCGGAGAACTTTCTAATCTTTTAATAATTAAGGCATATCTTGTCAGATAAAAATCTTTTTTCATGATCTAATTTTATAAGACAAATATATGGGCTTAATGCGACAAAACGTGTCGCGTTTAATTAAAGTTTTTTGGTAATCGATTTAATATATTAATGCTGTGTTAATCCGTATAAATCATCTTCGCTCGTCATATTTTTCATAGATATTCCCTGAGAATAAAAAATGTATAAAAACTGTTCAAAAACATAAGGAACACTTAAAAGGTTAAGGACAATAATTATAGTATTTCCTTCAATTTTTGAACTATACCATTCCCATGCTCTGTGATACATACTTTCGATCCAGGATTCAAAATGCCATTGTCCATCTTCAGACATAATTTCATCTAATGTTTTATTTGTCATACTTTCCACAAACCATTTAGGTAAGATTGATTTCCATTCGCTGTCTTTTGGCCACTTATTTGTGTGAGCAAACTGACTTACAGATTTCATAACTTCTTTGGCTTTCTTTAAAACTTCATGAGGATTATTTACGTTCTTAACTTTAATAATCATTTTTAGGCCCTCAGGTATTTGAGCCTGGTTGTTAATATCTATTCTTTCCTTTTCTTGCATAATTATTTTAATTTTAATATTTCAGGATTTTTCATATTTTTAATAAGATCATCAAATAAATTTTTGGGAATCCCTAGTGAATATTTTGTTTTCGATGCATCTCCAAATTGTGGTCTTTCAGGAAAAGCTTTTCCATAGCTTTGCTTTACTGCATCTTTCATTAATTTATTGAAAAATTTTTCATTTACTTCTGCAGTAAAAACCTCGGCCGTTTCTCCTCTTTTTATCCAATATTCTAGTACTCTGTCATCATCTTTAAATGTAACATATAATCTTTCATGGCCTATAATTTTAACTTTCCCCATGCAACTTTTTGCCTGCGAACTATCTTGCTGAGGAGCAGAGTGTTACCATTTAGTAGTGAATAGATAGGTAACGATTAAGAAATGAGCGGAGTGCTTTGAGGTACACTGTTTTGAATAGCCAAAGAACGCTCACTATTATCACTTGCAAAGATATTGATTTGTGAGCAAAAGTGAGCGTTCTTTCGTGATTTTCTTCTTTGAGAAGAGAGAATTTGTTCCCTACATCCTTCGTCCCCGTTTCTTTCTCTTGTTGGCTTCGTGGCGCAGTCTCCGCTGAAAGGCGGTTTCGGCATAATTCTCTCCATGGACTTGGAAGTCCAGTACACCGCCAACACCCGATGCAATCCCTTCGGCAACAACATCCACTACGCTCTCAACAAGGCTTGGTTCAGGACTTGGTGTTGGCTGTCGCTTTTCTTCTTGTAAAGGGCTTTTCGGCTGATAAATTGGAACAGAAGAGTGATAGGGAGCAGCATAGGACAGCCCGAATTGTTTCAGCAGCGAGTTATATCCAAACTCTCGTCCTATTTCCGAAGCCTTGAAAGTCTGCCCCTCAAAATGAAACTTCAGTCCATAGATGCTACCTTTCTTGTTCGTCATCTGTTCCACGATTACACCTTGTCGTCTCAAATCATATCGAAAGGATGCGTAGCCATTCAGTCCGCCATTCGCATACTTTCCCAACAGTCCATAAGCCATTGTGCGCAGTTTCTCCCTGCTCGCCTCCCGTGTCTGATTGGCTCTCGGCTTTTGATAGCGTTTTTCTGCCCGTATCTCATTGGCAATCGTCAGACCGTGTTTGCGACTCAGCTCTTCTGCCACTCGTGCTGCCTTGTTACTTACAAAGGTCGTATCATAAACCGCCCCGTTCATACTCATCCGATTGGCAATGATATGAATGTGCAGATTGTCGGTATCCTTATGCGTAACGGCTACCACCTGATGCTCCTGCAATTTCATCGCTTGGATAAATTCACAGGCTATCCCTTGGAGCTTCTTCCAATTCATCCCTGCTTCATCTTTCGGAGCGATACCGATTTCCATCCGCAGGAACTTGTTGCGACAACGACTGTTGAACCGACTGACAAGGTTCATCTCTTCGTATATTCTCTTTGCCGTATCTCCACAAAGGTTCTGGATTAAGAGCTTATTCTTGAGTTTCGTTTCTCGGAAGATATACTCCAACGCCGTCTTACCGTGCGCTATGGCTTTGCACTTAGCTATCATTGCGCTTGATATTTAGAACATCATATACCTCGTCCGTAATCCGATACCGAGGGCTGTAAAATCGCTCGAAAGCGTGTAGCGAGATGCAAGAAAGGTTCTTGGCAATAGTAACCCAAGAGGGGTCTTTCGTCTTAATCAAGTTGGAAATATGACTGAAGAAGTAGCTGACCCGTTGCAAGACCCGAATAGCTTCCCGTTCGTGTTCTCCCAATTGAGGAACGGCAACAATCTCCCCCGTAAGCAACGCCTCCCGACAGAACTCGGAGAGCTTCTTGCCCGTCCGTTCCGCTCGCTTTTGTATCCTCGTTTTCTCCTCTTCGGAGCAACGTATCCGAAGAAAGCAGGTCTTATTCGACTTCTTATCCCGTTTCTCTTTATCTGTTTTTGGTTTCATATTAGTTTGTTCACTAAGGCATTCCAGCCGATGAGAACGAAGTGATTACGGCTCTCCCCCCGAGCGCAGCGGTAAAGGGGGCAAGTGCAGTTTGTGGCTACAAACTGACGTCTTGCAATGTTACCGATGAAATACATTCGCATATACTATGATTTGCTTCCATTACTTGTTCTTCTTGCCTTTTGAGAATGCCGATTATTCATTTCATCACTGATGGCTCGGAATGCCGGGATTAAAGTTTGCGCCAGCGTTCTATATCCTCGCTGTATTCTTCCAAATGTCGGAGGGCTATGCTCTCCAAGAAACTCGAAACATTCGCCCCGTAATCGCCCAAGCGACGGACAACGAACTCCAAGCGTTCCCACGTGGAGCGACTGAGATAGGTTGCCTTTCTGTCGATGATTTTATGGGGTGTGAGAAAAGCTTCCCGATAGCTCTCCAAGCTTTCTTGTCGTTGCTTGTGGCTGATGCGTTTCGGAGTGCTTGATACCTCTTGTTGCTTTTCCTGTTTGGAATGCTCTGCTTTCACGGCTTCCTTTACTTCACTCAAAGACTCGGAAGGCAACGTTTGCTCGGAGACGGAGGAATGCGGAGAGCTTTCAGATTGCCCCGATTGCTCTATCTGCTTTGCTTCTTGTTTGGTAGAGATGGCTTTACTGACAATTTTGGAAAGTATCTGTGAGCCATCGGAGTCTTTGGGATGGTTCAAGTAATGAGATAAATCAAATTCCTCTTTCATGGCTTATTTGAGTTTACGTTTGACAATAACAGGGCGTACCGTTCGCCCTCTCTCGATTTCTAATGAGCTTTCTCCCGATTGGTAATTAGTAATCTTTGGATTGCCAATTAGCTTTTTCTGCTGTTGAGAGTATTGAGCAACGTGGTACTCATTGAGGTCTTTGTATCGGGAATAGTGTCGGCTCATATCCTCCACGTTGATACCTGCCGATTGTAAAGAATGTAGGGCTTGTCGTCCAGCTTGGTCGTTATCGAAGAAAGCTTGAACGGAATCGATACCTTTCTCGTGGAGATAGGCAATGGCTCGTGGGAGATTGCTGACAGAGTTCAGTACAAGGCAGGGAGCAGTTTCTTTTCCTTTCATCGTGAGAAGGGAAAGGAAATCCATAAAGCCCTCAAAGATGCAGTGAGGAGCATTGTTCGCTTCTCCTGCAATCAGAGAAATATCCTTTGGAGCTATCGTTCCCTTGAATGTCTTGTCGTCTCGGAGTTCATATCCTCCTGCACGATTGGCAAAGCCGATGGCAGAATACTCTCTTCCTCCTACTTCGTAGCGAATATGACGGAGATAAGGACTTGCCACGGCAAGGTCTATCCTGCGTACCTCTCGAAGATAGTTTTGCAGATACAGGGGCAACTCTTCGTTGATGAAGAGAATACGCCTTACATTACTTGGTCGCTGTTCACCTCTTATCTGTCCTGTGTGAGTTTCACGATGAAAGGAAGAGGAAGCGAAGGTTATCGCTTTCCCTTCGGCAAGATGCGCCATTGCTTCGTAGGCACTGCATCCTTGCATCTTCATCACAAGGTCTATGATGCTTCCACCTTGGCTTGTCCCATAGTCGTGCCACAAGTTTTGCCGAAAGTCCACTTTCAGGCTGGCATTGGGGTCTTCTCTGTAGAGTGCGTGATAAAGGGCATAGCCGTTGTAACGCTTGGCAGGCTTGATACCGCAGGCGTGCAGATAGTCTGCTATCGGTATCGCCTTGATGTATTGTAGGTCGTAATATTCGTTGTTCATTGCTGTTATCGTTGGATTGGAATTGTTCGTATTCATAGTTCGCTCTGTTTTCTCTTTTTGGAATTTTCCTCTTTTTATCTTACTACTCTTCTACATTCAGATAAGAGATTGACAGTGAAAGAGAAAAGTGTAACACTTCATTCTGTTTTATCCTTCTACACCTCCTGTCTACACCTTTTCTCATTCATTCTTCCGTAGAAGCGTAGAAAGATGGTAGTAAGCCGTGTTGCAAGATGAATCCCTCCTGCAATCCTTTCTCTTTCACTGTATTATCCTTAGTTGTAGTAACGTAGTAAGGAGAATAGGAAAGAAAAGAGAAAGAAGTATTGCAAGGAGGGGTAACAACAAGGTGCTATGGCGGTTGCTCGGGGTAAATCTTACGGACGGCATAGACATATACGGGATTGCCGTTTATCCTGCGACACTCCTTTGTATAGCCAGCCTTTCGTAAGGCTTCCCCCATCCGTTTGGTGGAGAGGGATTGTCGGGTATAGCAGGAGAGGTAACCCACTATCTCCGAATTGGTCATATAGAAGCGTTTTGTTGCCGTCTCTGCCTCCGTGGGAAAGGTGAAATAGCGGAGCAACAGTTCCATCTCTGTCGTATAGACTTGGAAGGCTTCGCTGTTTCTATGCAATTCAATAATCTCTTCATCATTGAACCAATAGCGAAACCCTTCATTCAACCGTGTCTTGGCTTCGCTGTAAACGGCATCCATCGGAATGCTCTTGGCTCGGTCTATCTCTATCGCCAGCACCTCAAAAGGGAGGAAGCGTCTGCTCCCTGTCGGGTCGGTGAGGAAGTCGTTGCCATTGACCGAAGCCACGAAACTTGCCAAGTGGGGTCGCTCCTCGATATGCTTCTCGTAAGGCATACGGTACTTCACCTGCGGACAGGTAATGAGATTCTTCAGTTCGTTCTCGTCCCGTTTATTGAGGGCTTTGAGTTGGTCGTCAATATTGATGATAAGGTTTTGCCCGATAAGACTCAGCACGTCCTTCTCCTGTGGATATATCTTCCCCGTATAGCGGTAATCGGAGAGAGACGGAGGGCAGAGCAGGTCAAGGAACGTGGTTTTGAATTTTCCCTGCTCACCTGTCAGCACAAGGCAGGTATGGTTACGACATTGCTTGTCGTCCATTGCGTTGGCGACCACCGCAACCAGCCACTTGGTGAGGTATTCTTTCCACTTCTCGGGATTGGTTACACTCACGCAGTCGGCAAGGGCGGTGATAGCTTCCGCATTTCCTTTCGTCAGTGGTAAGGCTTGGAAATAGGTTTGTACAGGATTAACACGTGGGGAGAAATCGCTTTCGATGATGCTGTACAGGTTCTCGGGCGAGGTCTGTACATCGGCTTCCTTATCTAAAGCTCGTTTGAGGGTATTGATACGGTAGCGGTCTACGGCTGTATAATCGTCCGTTCCTCGTGGACGGTACTCCGCTCGGTGCAATACGGTATTGTACCGAAACTCGTAACGAGCCGAAAGGAACTCTTCTATTTGCGTGTTCTTGGAGAGGTTGTCCTTCTCTTCTTTTTTCATTGTTCGTATCTCTTTTATTTGCTTGATTTTGAACTTTCATCCGAAAACGGATGCTGAAACCAAGTTACAGAGGCGAACATAGAGTCCCAAGGCTGGTGTGTCTGTTGCTTCGAGGTACAGAGAAATGCTCTGAAAATGGATGGGATAAACAGGGAAAATCGGGACAAAAACACTCAAAAGGAGAGAACAGAGAAGAGAACGGCTCTGCAAACGACTTCATCGGATTGCCAACGTCTGCACCCTTTTTCTTCGAGGGATAGGCAAGCGAGAATTATCATTGGTGAGAGAGCATCCAAAAGATGCCGAGTAATCAAAGAAAAGATACCGAGCAATCTCACGGTCGCTCGGTATCTTTTTCCCGTTGTGTCGTGTGGACATTTCACATCATATCGAAGCCACAAGTACGCACTTAGAGAAAAGGGGGTGAAACAGGCGGTTTGTGCTTGTACATTTGCCTGCGATTTCCTGCTGTTTCCCTTGATTTCATCGGTTCTTGGGACAAGGATTTCGCTTGCATACATTTGCACCGAAAAGAGAAAAACGACAATTAAAAACGATATTGATATGAGATTTACCGCCATCGACACCTCCGCGTGGGAGGAACTGAAAAAGAGCATCGAAGAGCTGGCTCTTTGTATGCGAGAACAATTCGGAACGAAGCCCGAAGTCCCCGACCTGTTGCACAACGGGGACGTGTGCCGAATACTGAACATCAGCAAGCGAACGCTCCAACACTATCGGGACACGTCCGTGCTGCCCTTTATCCAAATCGGGCATAAATGCTATTACAAACGTGAGGATGTGGAAGCACTCCTCGAAAAGTCGAACCGAAAGATACAATGACTATGGAACACGAAATCGTAAACAAAGAAACACCCGAGATGAAAGAACTCATCTCAGGCATTAGGGAAGTAAGTAAACGTATTCGGGAAATTGCCCAAACGCACCGTCCGCTCTTCGGGGGAGAAATCTACCTCACGGGGCGAGAGGTCTGCGAACGCCTTTTCGTCAGTCCTCGCACCTTGCAAGACTATCGGGACAAGGGCATTATTCCCTACACGCAGATTGCAGGGAAAATACTCTACAAACTTTCCGACATCAACCGACTGCTGCAAGAGAATTATAGGAGATAGAGCCTCTTGTAAGGAATGTTCCCCTGCCGTTTGGCAACCACATAGAAAGAACATTCCGAATGGTCACCTCAAAGATACCGAGCAATCTCGCAATCGCTCGGTATTTTTTTTGGATTGCTCGGTATCTTTTTCGCAATAAGTCGAGTATATTTGCGTTATCAGGACAAAGCAACATCTTCCGCAAGCGAAATCCTCCGACTTCGGAAGAGGGAGCAAAGGGGGAAACACTACTGAATTATGGCAAATAAACCAATGAAGCTTATGAATGATTTTATCAATGCTCTATGTAGCAATGCAAGGAATGAACGAATTCCCGAAGAACACGACTTCTTTGGCTGCTTGATAGGTGAATGGAACATCGTGTGGAACGACCATTTGGAAGATGCCGAACCACGAAAAGTAAAGGGCGAATGGATATTTTCCCGAGTATTGGACGGTACGGCAGTTCAAGACCTCTTTATCGTTCCCTCTCGCAAGGAACGCCTGATAGATAAACAACTTGATGCCGAATACGGAACGACACTCCGTATTTTCAATCCCAAGACAATGGCGTGGGATATATTCTACGGTTGTATGGGCGAGGCTATCCGACTGACAGCCCGAAAGGTCGGCGAAGAAATTATCCTGACCGAAAACACGACGGAAAAAATGAGGTATGTATTCTCTGATATTGCGACTTCTTCTTTTCTGTGGAGAAAAGAGCGAATAAACGAAAACGGCGAGTGGCAAACCGTGGCGAAAGTAACGGCAGAGAGAAAACAAAATAAATGAACTGATGATGAAACAGAAAGTCTTATTTATCTTATTGAATGAATATACCGATTGGGAGGGAGCTTTTCTCTCCACGGCTCTTCACGTGGGTGTGATACCGGGCGGTGAAATAAAATACGAAGTGCATACCGTTGCACCGACATCGGACGCTGTCCGTTCAATTGGAGGTTTCAGAACTTTACCCGATTATTCTTTCGAGAATATGCCGAAAGATTATGCCGCCTTAGTGCTTATCGGTGGCAACCGTTGGACCTCGCCCGAAGCGAAACTTGTCATACCTTTGGTACAGAAGACTTTGGATAAAGGTAAAATTGTCGGGGCAATATGCAATGGTGCTTCATTCCTATGTTCACATGGTTTCTTGAACAACGTAAAACACACAGGCAACGGTCTCGACCAACTCAAAAAATGGGGCGGTTCCGGTTACACTAATGCGGAGAATTATGTGGAAGCACAAGCCGTTAGTGACAAGAATATTGTTACGGCAAATGGTGTAGGGCATTTGGAATTCACTCGTGAGATGCTTCTATTGCTGAAAGCCAACAATCCCGAGCAGATAGAGGCTTGGTACGATTTCTATAAAAATGGTTTCGTGAGATAAAGTTATTTTTCTGAGATACTAAACTTTATGTTCGTAACGTCAAACATAAGAGCCACGTTTCCATGCAATTTACAGAGCGTTTGGCAAGTTGTAACATCGCTAACAGACTATTCGTGGAGAAGTGATGTTGAAAAGATAGAGATCATATCAGACACGCAATTTGTAGAAATAACGAAGAGTGGATATAAGACAACTTTCACGATAACAAGACAAGAACCTTGTTGTCGATGGGAATTTGATTTGGAGAATGACAATATGAGAGGGCATTGGGTTGGTGTTTTCAGTGGAAATGAAAAGACAGCCTCGATTGATTTCACGGAGTACATAGAACCAAAGAAATGGTTTCCCAAACCGCTTGTAAAGATATATTTGAAGTACATGCAAGTCAGATATGTCAGGGATTTAAGGCAGACTTTGAAAAGAATATGACCATAGATTTTATCTGAAAATAAAAAAGCTATGCCACAAATAACCAAAGGAGGAAAGTTTATCTTCGGAATCTCTCATATTCGGGAAGATTTGACAATTCAGATACCAAAACAAGCTATCCATGAATATGCTCTTGCTGATATTGAAAACATCATTCTGATTACAGGAAGTAAAGCGACGGGAGGCTTCTGTATAACGACTTATCCACTTCTTTCTTCTTCAAAACTGTGTCATATATTGACAAATTGTCCTCAACTAAGGGAACAGACGCTACCAATGGGCAAACTGATAACCTATAAAGGAAGGGGTTATACTTGGGTGCCAATAGGAGAAGGAGGAATGATCAGCCTAACCCCTGAATTGATGAAGGCATTAAGATTGCAAGTCCATTCTGAATTATTGGCTATCAGAAGTAGCAATATCGCTTTCACAATGGGAGCAAAAGGGCCGTTGTGGGAAAAAGCGCAGGCTTTCAATGGTGAAATTACACGATATTAGTCGTAGAAAGGACTTGCTCCATAAAACGAAGCAAGTCCTTTCTGTTTAGTCTTAACCTCTCCTTTTTTGTGTGAGTTTCTCCATATCCTTTGAAATCTTGCTGTCCGTGATTTGAGCGTAGATTTGCGTGCTGGCAATAGAGGAATGCCCCATCATTTTGGCAATGCTCTCCATCGGAATACCTGCCTCTAAAGTCAGTGTGCCGAAGCTATGTCGTGCCATGTGCCAAGTTAGCGGAGTGCGAATACCACAAGCCAAACCAATCGTTTTGAGGTAAGTGGATAATTTGCCTTTACTTATCGTATCGGGAAATACCTTGTAATCCCCCTTGCTCTTCTCTTTCGTGTAAAGGGCGAGTATCTGCTCCGCTATCGGATGCAGGGGTATCAAACTCTCTACCTCCGTTTTCTGTCTTGCCTTGCGGATATATCGCTTCCCCTCGCTGTTCGTTTCGATTTGCGAAGCTCGGAGGCTCTGCAAGTCGGCGAATGCCAACCCCGTAAAGACAGAGAAAAGAAACATTCTTCGGCTCAGTTCCGCCCCTTCCTCCTGCAACGGGAATGCCAAGAGCTTTGCCACCTCGCCCTTGCTCAGGAAACGAGGTTTGCGCTCCACGGCTTCATACTTCACCTCTTCAAACGGATTGAAGCGTATTGTCCCTTGGCTGACAGCTCGGTACATCAACCGACTCAACCAACAGAGATGCTTGTTTATCGTTGCAGGAGCGTAGCCCTTCTTCTTCAAATGGAAGCGGTAATCATCAAAGAAGTCTATCGTAAGAGCCGTTAGGAGAATATCCTCCTCGCTACGACTTCGCACAAAGGCATTGAGTTGTCTGTCGGAATACCGATTGTTGCTATACGTCCCCTCACTCTTGCTTTCTCTTTGGGCATTGAGTTCCTCTGTACTAAGGGCAAGAAGTGTCGTTGGATTCCGTCCGATGCCTTGTAAGTAGTTCTTCAGAAGCTCGGCACTCACTGCTCCATATTTGTAGAGCAAAGTATTGTAACCCTGTTCGATTTCCTCCCGAAAGGTTTGTAGGCGTTGGTTGGTCTTCTTGTCCATTGTTTCCCCTCGCTTCACGCTCCAATCGTGGGGGTTGATGCTTTCGCCTGTGGTTATCACTACGTTCGCTCCGTCAATGGTGATACGACAAAGGATTGCCGTTGTGCCGTCTGCTTTGGTCTTGTTTTTATTGATATAGAATAGGATTTTGAATGTACTGCGCATAACTCCTACAAGGTTAAGGTTAAGTCTTCAGTGAAAGAGAGAAATCGATCAAACTCATCGAAGAGCTTTTTCGGGGTAACATGGGCGTATCGCTCAGTCGTTTGTATGTTGCTGTGCCCCAGCATTCGGCTCACCGTTTCAATGGGAACGCCACGTTCCAAAGTAATCAAGGTCGCAAAAGTATGGCGACCAACGTGTGCCGAAAGAGGAATAGATATACCTGCTCGAAGTTGCAGAGCTTTGAGTTGGACGAGATAAGCCGAATAAGCAATGGGTGCAAAGAGCGTAGTTCGTTCGTCAGATTGATACCGCCCTATCAAATGCACCGCTTCAGGCAAGAGCTTCACACGACAAAGGGTATTGGTCTTTTGTCTGCGGAACTTCAACCACAACGCCCCCTCATCATCCGTAAAGAGATGTTCCCGACTAAGGATGACCATATCGCAGTAAGGAACACCCGTAAAGCAAGAAAAGAGAAAGAGATTGCGAGCGGTTTCCAACTCCACTTCATATGGCTCAAAAGTCAGGTTCTGCAACTTATCCAATGAAGCTCTGTCCAATGCACGAGGTTGTTTATTCTCTCCTCGTTCTATCTCCACGTGGGCGAATAGTTGTCGTTCGGTTAGTCCTTCACGATACGCCAAACGGCAGACTTTCTTCACCGCTAAAGCCATCTTACGATAATAACCTTGCGAATGCCCCAGCTTTCCGACAGAATAGTGTTGCAAGCATTCCAAAAAGTCTTCCTCTATCTGTCCGAAAGAAATATCTGTCGTGTGATACTTCTCTCGGATAAAGGCTTGCAGATGCTTACGAGTAGTGTAGTAACTGTTTAAAGTCGTCGCCTTTATTTCTATACCCACCTTTTGCTCCATCTCCTTGACCATTCGGTCGTATCGCTCCAAAAAGGTTATTTGAGTTTGCATGCTCCCTTGGAACTGCTCCTTGATGTCTGTCGCTGTAAAGACAGCACCTCGCTCACAAAGCACTCGATAAGCCGACTGTACCGAGAGAAGCAAGCGTTCCAACTTGCCGTTCGTTGCCACCGCTTCACGGCTCTTGCCGTTCAGTCTGCTCTCACGAGCATTCCACAAATCGGGGTCGCACGATAGCTTACAACTGAACTGCGCCATGGTTCGCCCGTACGTTATCCGCCCCATGATTGGAGCTTGCCCCGACTTGTCCAATCCGCTCTTTTTCAGGTAGAGCAACACCTTGAATTTTTCTCTTTGCATACGCTTCTGTTTTTATGGGCAAAGTTACCCGTTGTCGAAGCGTTTTCAGCTACGCAAAACATTGTAATACAAAGCATAAGCACCGTGATAGAGAAAAGATGAGTTACCGAACACTCTTCTGTCAGTTACCTTCTCTTTCTTCTTCGTTACCATTCTGAAGACAGACTAATGATTTGGTAACGGAACTTCTGCATAAATCCACGCTTTCTGCACTTTATCCCTCAATGCAAACCACCGAGATATGGCGCAAATTATCCTCATTTCCATTTACTTACCTCTCATTCTCTCTCTAATGCCCTTTCCTCTGATAGTTCCTCCTTCGATAACAATTCTTTCTCTACTGGCATTTGGAATAATTCCTCCTTGTACTCTAAAAATTCTGACAAATTTTTCTCGAATTAATTTTTTCTCTAAGAGTGATTCAAGTTTTTTAGGATTGGTATAAACTTTTTTCAGCTCTTTATAAAACTTCTCTGAGTACCTATCCGTAGGAGCTCCCTGGATTAATCTTTCTCCTTTATAAACAAGAGCATACTCTTTTCCTTCTACCTCTACTAATATAGCTCCTTTTTCATATAGTGGTAATAAATTATCATATTTTCCAAAGTTAAAATTAGTTGCCTTCGATATAACCTGGCTATTGTATTCCAGGATTTTTATCTCAATACCGGAACTTGATTTTACTGTATTTCCTGCGAAAGTAAGAATTTCACGCTCCAGCATAATTTTAACCATACAGGATTTAAAGAAATTGGCATAATTAAAGTTTTTTATTGCTATAGCAGCCCGGTAAAGCCCTGCTGCCCGTGCAAATAGAAACTCCACTGTTGCCGGGGTAGCTAAAATAATACCTCCGATAATGTATATTTTTTCCCATTTGTCCAGGAATTCTTTTCCTCCGGGCATTGCAGCAATTTCTTCACGATTGGCCGTAATCACGCCATCTGCGGATGCTAAAGCGACATCAGCAAAAGCGAGCGCAAAAACGGTAGGATTGGCAGTAGTAAGCATAGTGGCTGTACCCACTACAATAAGAAAAATATCCAATCCTATTCTGATATTTTTTTCAAGCTCCTGTTGTTCTCTGGCTTCAGCAAGTGCTTTAATACTAATTGCCGATACAAAAGGAAAAGCAAAATTATTTTCCCCATCATATCTAACGCGTACAATGTCCATAGGATGGTATAGATTTCCTTTTTCCGCAGGATCTAAAGAGGTCCTGTCTACCTGTATTCTTTCTACATGGGAAGGAAGGTCATCCGGAATAATTTCGGTTTCGGTCCGGGTTACTTTTTTGAGTTGTTGTAAAAAAAACTCATTATCTTTTTCCTCTTGAAAGAAGCCACCGGAAGAAAAAGCATAATTATCACCTATCACAAACTCTTTGTTTACAATTCTCAACCCTTCAAAGGCATTATCCATACAGAGTGCATTGATGAAATTGGCAAATAATGTCTTATTGCTTATTTCAGTTCCATCGACTACCGAAGTTTTATCCATGTTATTGAAAATTCTTTTTACCATTGCCTGGTTGTTTTTAAAGCTTTCAAAAAGGAACTGACTGTTTTTGAAAATTTTGAGAAGATTAATCAGGGCTCCACTGGAATCTTTTGCCCAGCTGAAAAAACCTTTGTCATCATAATCTGAAAGCAGTTCAAGATGGCTCCAAAGAAACTCCTGGGCAGGAGTTGAGTTTTTTATCGGTGCTGCATTTTTATCTTTTGGCACCGTAATAGCAACTCCCATTTCCATATCTAACCTGTTTAAGATTTCCTCTGAGATAAAATCGGGCATATTTTCATACAGAAACTTTAATGCTCCCGCATCTTTGGTTTGTTTTATTTTCTCTACAAAAAGATCGGTGATCTCGTTTTTTGCCTGATTACTTATTCTTAATCTTTCGCATAAAGCTATAAAGCCTTCTATATCCGAAATACTAATAATAATTGCATTGTATTTTTTATCAAGATTATATTTTCCTGTGGTACTGTTAAAAGCTCTCTTATCTAAATAATCCGTATAAACGAATTCTAAACGAAAATCCATTTCTTTTCTTTCAGGATTAAGATAAAATACACTTCCGGCTTTTTGCAGGCTTACAAAGCAAGGCCTTTGATTAAGTTCTACAGATACCTCGACGGATCTTTTTTCATTACCTTTTGTATATTCAAAATATTTGGTAGGAGTATAAGTACTGGTTAAAGGAATTCCGGTTATGGGAGTTACTCCTGCACTTACTGTAATATTTTCTAATGCATAATTCTGGTAATAGAAAAAAAAAGCATCGTTTGTTCTATCGCTTATGTGGTTCAGGAGCTTATTCAGGTCCATATTGGCTTTGTAAAAGTCTCCTTTGGTTATTTTGCATTTGTCTTCCTGGCTGAATTTCCGGTCGTATGAAATTTCTTCAAAAGATGCGGCAGGATTTGAAAAGCCGGTTGACATTTGGCTTCCTTCCGGATTTTCATTTATCTGGTCAAAAGAAATTGTCTTAAGCCCGGACAGGGTATCAAATATTCCCATTGTTTTCATTTTTGAGAGTTAAATAGCTTAATTTATTTTCCGGGAAAATCATCGTGAGATTATTTGGGTTGTGGTACGTGTTAATTCTTTCTTCATCCAATACCACAAGATCTAAATGATAATTTTTATCCACAAGAACCTGGGCATTCTTCAGTTTGCATTTTGCCTGCACCAGGACATCCCAGTCCTTTCCCTCCAATTCATTCCATTGTTCTGTAGGAATTCTTCCTCTGCTTCCGAAAAGAAAGATTTTCTCAACGGCAGTAATATCATCAATCTTATCCTTTAAGATCGTGAGGATATAAGGCAGCACTTTGTCGTGCTGCCAGATAGCCTCGGGTTTTACTCGGCTCATTGTTACTTTTTTTCAGGATTATAGTAAGAATTTCTTCAGTGGAGCTTTGTCTAGGAAATCCTGTTCAGTCAATTTGTTTCCATTCTTGTCCAGGGTTCTTGCTATTCCATATTGTGATAGCCCATTTGAGAATTTTAGATAAGAATTTCCATCTGTAATAAATTCTAAAATATCATCATTGCTTGATGGATTAGGCTTACATAATTTAAAACTCTTGATTTTATTGACATCAATTCTTAAGCGTAATCCTCGCAGCTCACTTGGAAGAACTTCTACACCATCTGTTTTAGAAATTTCGTAAGCCAGTTCTTCATAGAATTTAATAGCAGAATCTGTTTTCTGCCAGTTAGCATCTCTATCAATCGTTATTGAGTTTCCCTGAAACTCATAGACCCTCGGGAAAACTGCCTGTTGATCCAAATCTCCAATGGTAGCATAAGATTCACTGTCCATGGCATTCCAGGTCAATTGAATCCATTTTTCTGAAGAGGCATTGCCTAAAAGCGATTCATCTTTAACGAAATTACTATCTGTAATCACGTCACCAGGTACCTCAAACTCATTAGGGTCTTCAACAGTGAACGGTAAAGCGTGTTGTACTTTCAAGCCAATACTTTCAGCCTGAAGAATGTTTAAAGGAGTAGGAAGTCTTGTGATCCAGGCTTTTCCTTGTTTTACTCCTTTTGGTTCTTTCATTTCATCTACGATTGACAGGTAAAGAGGATCTCCTATTACAGGAACTTCTCCGCCATTCCAGATTTTCCCGGTAGCCATATAAAACTGAACAGCATCTTCGAAGCCGGGACGAACGGTTACTACCACTCTGGCCATACCACTCTGCAGGAAAGCTCTAAATAAAGGATCTACATCTTCCGCCTGGTAAAGATTGGTCCATTCTGTTTTGTTAGCCCAATAATAAGGGTACAAATAATAAGAAAGATTTTCCCATTCAAAAGCTTGCTCCATGAATTTCAGGAAGGCTGTATATTTATCCAGTGTTGAAGAAAGGTTGGTTTCATAGTCGGTAAAAGTGCTTCCAGTGGTTAATCCTGCCATTCCATACCCATGTGTGGAATTGGCTGCTCTGTTGACCATATAGGAAATACAGTTTTTACGAAGAACCGTATTTTCGATTTGACGGTAAAACCCTGGATTGGTACCTTTAATTTGAATACCATTGGCTTTTTCTTCTGCCAGCCTTTGTTCGTAAATTGCTAATGCTTTTTCATATCCGTCAATAATCGCTTTGAATGTTTTCTGAAGCCATGCATTTCTTGTTTCGGGGGTTAACTCTAAATTAAGTTTCAGAGTTCCTTGGATAATTGGGCTTTCTCCGGTAGCAAAACTGAATTCCAGCTTATTTTTAATGTTCAGGGTTCCTGTAGTTCCACTGACTTGGGTACTCGCTGGTGAAGTAATCCAATAGGTGCCTTGTCCTCCGATGGTCATGAAAGCCTGGTGGGCGCCTTTAAAGCTATGCGGATAAGTCTGGAAAGTATAGTCGGCATTTCTTACGATATAGCCTTCCGGAACTTCCATTTCTCCATTTCCATTAACAATCTGAACTTTATCGTCATCTTTCCCCCCGAAATTTCCGTCACGTCCGCTGAATGATTTACTGATACTAAAAAATTCAGAAGGTTTTTCATCGATTTCAACATTGTATTTACTCACCCAATATCTTAAAGCGGCTTCATTAGTTAATGCAGCATAACTTTCTATAGGTAAGTACGTTGCTTTTCTTGGATCTTCAGGTTTTACAAGATCACTTTTGGTTGCTGACTTGTCCAAGGTCATGCCCAAGGTATGGAGTTTGGCCGGCTGAGGGACCATGAATTCAAACATCATACGTTTCCCGTAATTGTAGATCTGATTTTTCATGAGTTTATCTACCCAACGGAAAACTCCGACTACATGCTTATCTCCTTTGGTGTTATCAAATCCGTGTTTATTGTTTTCTTCAAACTCTTCAATGATTTTCTCAATCCTTTCTTCATGTACTTTAGTAACAACTCTGTCAAGGGCTCTGGCTGTAATGTCCTGGGCCTGAGTCATCGCTTGTCTGGTACTTTCCTCTTTAGAAGAATGATTGGCATATCCTCCTGCGATCCCGGTGTTTAAAGTAGCTGCCATTGGCCCTGTTCCTGTTTTCCAGGTTGCATCAAAATGGGCCTGTACATTGGTGTCTCTGGCTTCCTGTAGCATTTTGGCAATTTCTGTCTGCATTTCAAACCTGGTAGCAGTAGTAGTGTCCGTAAGTTTCTCCCTTTCAGTATCGGAGGATGTGGTGGTTGTATTCTCGCTTCTTCTTAGCCTTCTTGTGGCCTTTTCACGATATTCGCGAGCCATGATGTTTTCAATGTGGGCAACTTCTCCTTCTACGTAAGCATGAGTAGTTTGTTCTACTTTAAGGTAATCTGCAATACCTATCTGTTTAAATCCGAAGCCTGATGGAATGAAAGAATCGTCTGGCTCAACAGGATTCTTTATTTCATTAACGATTTCAAAAGCAGAGGAGTAGCAGGACTTCATTGTAATAATCCTTGGATGAAAAATGGTTATTTTACCATTGGTGAAGGTAATCTTGACATCCATTGAAAAGTTTTCCGTCTGAGAAATGTAAACTCCATCTGTTGTAGCAGTGCCCAATAGTTTGGTTAAGAATATTTTATTTCCTACCCGGTTTTTCTCAAAATATGTTCCGGAAACAGGCCCTGCATTGGTGTAAAGCGTATAGCTCATGCTGGCTACATTCCATGAGGCATCCGGTACATCGATAGACAGGTCCAGGCAAGTGTTTCTTAAAATAAATCTGGGACATAACTGATAGGAAAAGGGAATTGTCTCTACTCTGGAAACAGGAAGAATAACTCCTCCAATGCTGGTATAAGTTTCTGCGTTATCCAAAATGTTATCTACAATAACCCTGTTGGCTTTTTCCCTGGCATTGATAATAAGATCTTTCAATTCAGAAAATTTATTTCTGCCTGCCAGTAAAGTATCAATAGTTCCTGCATTATCTATTCTTTCTTTTTCCGGGCCGGAAAAGTCATAATCCAAAAGAGATAGAACCGTATCAACGCTGGCCGGCTTCAATGAATCGGCTATTGTTCTTCCATCTATTTCAGGGCGGAAAGAAAATTCAAATTTTGGAATCTTCGGATAAGGAACTTGTTCCGGCTGCTGACAGGGATCCAAAGGATTATATGGCTGCTCCGGATTTCTGATGTCACAATATTTTCTTTTTACTTCTTCTACACGGGCATTATATTCATCGATAAGTGGCTGAATTGATTCTCTGTACTTTTCCTCGCTGCCTTTATATTCACGTTGATATTCGTTATTATAATTGTTTTCAATAAGGGCAATCTCTTTGTTCAGTGTTTCATAGCGGTCTAATAATGCTTTAGCTTCCTGGATTTTTTGCTGTTTTTCCATATATGAAGAAGGTGAAGTAACTTCTCCTTCCTCTATTTCCATCCTTGCAGCGGAGCCTATTGGAAAGGCATCCGGGTTGTCCATTATCAGATCTTTGGGTAATACTACTCTTGCATTGATAAGTAGGTTGCTCTTTGAGACATCAAAATTCTGAGCTACATGTAACCCAAGAAGCATCTGCATAAGAGTTTCTTTGATATAAAAATCTTTTTGAGATACTACCTGGTAGATAAGGTTATTCCAAAGAAGGAGGATTATTTTGATATCATCAGTGGCAAAAACATCTTGCAAATGCCTCACACTTTTTTCCAGTTCTGTACCAGTAACAGACTGTTTATTTTTGGCAATTTCAATAGAAAAATCATATAATTCAGGAAAGGTATTTTTCAAATAATCTTTATCTTTTATACAATCCTGGGTCTCTTCATATGTTCTTGCATATTCACTTAATGATTGCTTTCTCGGTGTTGCAGGTTGGCTCAATACATATTTGTAGAAATGGCTTTCCTTTAATTTTCCAGGTGCCAGAATAAATCTTTTATCCTGTTCTTTATCATCAGATTGCTGAGGGCTTCTAAGGCTTACAAATCTGAAAAGTGTTTGTGATGGTGTATTGTCAGCAGAACCGGCTGCTTTATTTTCAATATCGCTCATTTTGTAATGTTGTTAGGTATTTATTAATTGAATTAAATTTTGAAACGTCTTTTTAATAGATGGGTTTCAGATACTTTACCTTATTTTTTAAGGTGGTTTCCGGCAAAAGGATATCCACCTGATTTCTTAATTTTCAGATTCATTTAAAAATGGTTATTAGTTTTTTGGCATAGTTCCGGCTGTCCACTCTTTTTGTGAATGGTGATTCAAAGGCGTTGCGAAAATTGATAAAGCTGCTATAAAGGCATTATAGAGGCTGCAAAGAAACAGTGGACAGCGTCAGAACTTAGCAAGGTTAAAAGTTTTTATAAGGTTTCTTCTTCCAGAGTATCATTCTCAAAATCTTCTCTGAAGAAATTTTCAATGTCGTTGAGATAGTTTTCATAATCCATCTCAGCATTTTCGATGTCGCTCCATTCTATGGTATAAAGATCTTCATCGAAGTCTATATGGGAATTGTGATGGGTTGTTTCCATATTATGTGCTTTAGGATATTGGTTATTTTTTAAACATATTTCAGGCTGTCCAACATTGGTAAATGTTGAATTTAAAGGCTTTTTAAATTTTTATAGATTGTTTTTTGTGGCTTTGTTTTATACTCCAAAAATAGCAGGGGAAAGCGACAAAACTCGACGTGTTAAAAAAATCTTTTATTTTCTGATATAAGTTTTTAAGCTTATATTGTGTCTTTATAAGCTTGATAGCTTATATTTTGTTTTTAATGAGTTTCTGAACAATTTGATTCAGTGTTTCTCTGTTATCATCAATGTAGCTCAAACCGGCTTGTATCAGGTTTTCAATATTGGATCTCCTCACGTTATCCATTGCAGGAGAAGCATTTTTTAAAGAAGGATTCAAACGGTAATAGTTTTTCTGGTTTCTTAACCCTAAAGTCTGGAACATTTGATCCAACTGGTAATCTACTGTTTCTGCATTGGCAGACATCAGGATGTCAATAATCGGATTAACCCAGCCTATTTTTCCCGCTTTTTCAAGTCTCTTGAAAGAATAAGGTCTGGCTTCAACTCCTGTTCCGATAGAAATTATGATCATGTCATTCACTCCCGGATGGTTGGCTTTCTGATGGTTTTTTAATACTTCTGCAAAAGGAACTTTTCTGGCTTCTGCATAGGCACAAAGTGCAGGATTGTTGGCAAACATACCTCCATCGATCAGGCTGAAAATCTGGCCGTACATAGATTTGATCTGTACCGGACTGAAATAGGTAGGTGCCGCTGAAGTTGCCCTGCATATATCCTTTACGTAAAAATTATCTGTGCTGAGGTTTGCCTCCCATGAATTGAAAAGTTTAGCCCTTCTGTTTTCTATATCATAGCTTGTAATTAAACAAGGTTTTATTAATTCTTTTAATTCTAAATTTCCAAAAAAGTCATTCAAATTTTTTTTAAGCGCTTCTTGCGAAATTCTTTCATTCAATAATCCAAAAGGATTAACCAGCTTTTCCCAAAAAGAAACCTGGAAGATGTCGCCGCCCTTTTCTGCATACAACTCTAATCCTTTCTGGATAGAATATTTTGCTTTCCGGGCTTCATCGGGACATAGAATAATAGAAGCAATCAGTCCTCCTGTACTGCTGCCTGCCACCAGATCAAAATAATCTCCGAGCTTGGCACCCGGTTTATCATAATACTGGAGCTGTTCTTCTATGTAACGTAGAATAATACAGGTAATAATTCCTCTTATTCCACCCCCGTCCAAAGAAAGAATGGTTATCTTTTTCATGTGATGTTTTAATTGGTTGTTAAAAAGACACATGCAATGTAAAAATCCATGAGACCGATAGATATCTTAGGTAATATTCCGGCTTTTATGTCTGGATTTTATTGCTTTTTTTGTTGTTAAACTTGTAAAGCAAAGGTAAGACGGGGAAGCGACAGAACTTGTCGTATTTTAATTAATTTCCAACTCAGGAGAATTAAAAAATGACATAATTTTGTGAATCCCTGGGCATTTTCAAAAGTGTTCTCCAGTTGGTTTTTATAAGGCCTTTTTGCGATGGAATCATCCTTTTTTCAAAATGGGGAAGATCTTTAAAAGTCTTCCAGTTTCCTCCCCAGTCCCATCCATGTTTAGCGAAAATTTTTACGCATTCATACCAATCGGCTACTTTATCATTATCCCAATCTTTTACAGTGTCCCAGCTTGCTGCTTTTCCATCAATAATCAGGCAGATATCCACGGCAAGCCCATAATTGTGGATACTCTGTCCGGCTTTTGCATTGGTTACCTTTCTTCCCGAGGTAATTCTTCCGATTGCATAAAGTTTTTCCTGCTCCTCAAAAGATCTTAATCCCTGGGTAATTCTTACCTTGGCTTTTCCGGTAAGAGCTTCATCGCATTCTTTAATGATCTGCTTAACTTCCTCCCGGACTACCGGATGAAGCTTCCGGATTCTGTCTAATGTTATTTTGTCCATAATTTTTATTGCTATAAAACAAAAGTACAGGGTCTTTGCGACGAAACTTGACGTGTTTGATGAAATTTTCTAACAATTTCAATCTTTTTGTTGAAAGTTATACTTTCGTAATGATGATGAGCTTTATAAGTTCTTATTGAAGCTCTGATAAGATTGAGCTATTCTTGCATTGATGCAAGACAGCTGAAGAGGATTCATTGTCAAAAAAATGTTTTTGAACACAAAACTAGCAGGTTAATGCGACAAAACATGTCGTATTTTAAAAGATCATTCATTTGTTTTTCAATATGTTAAATGTGATGTTAATTCTGGTCTAAAAGATTTTTTTATTCTTTAAAAACAATAATTTTGTATAGACATTTACAACACAATTGCTATGTATGCCCTGGTAGATTGCAATAATTTTTTTGTTTCCTGTGAAAGGACCCTGGATCCTGAACTTGAAGGCAAGCCCGTTGTGGTTCTTTCCAACAACGACGGATGCGTTGTGTCCAGAAGTAAAGAGGCAAAAGACCTGGGCATTCCCATGGCTGCCCCGGCTTTCAAATACAAGGAGCTCTTTCAGAAGCATGATGTGAAAAGTTTTTCTGCCAAATTTGAGCTGTACAATTATAAAAGCCAAATGGTTATTAATATTGCCAAATCCTATGTATTGGAACATGAGGTTTACAGTATTGATGAGCTCTTCCTTGATCTTACGGGCTATAAGTATATTGACATCCACGAATATTGTCTTAAAATTAAAACTGAGATCTATGAGAAGGAGAGCATCCCTGTAAGCATAGGTATTGCTCCTACAAAAACCTTATGTAAAGTGGCTAATAGAATTGTAAAAGATTTCCCGGAAAATTTTAATGGAGTTTATCTCCTGGATACTCCTGAAAAAATTGAAAAAGCACTAAAATGGCTGCCAATAGAAGCTGTATGGGGAATAGGAAGAAGATTGGCAGCTAAGATGCACGATAATGGGGTGTACAAGGCATGGGACCTCCTTCAGAAGCCGGAAATGTGGGTACGGAAGATTATGGGGATCCATGGGGTAAGGATGATTAATGAGCTGAAAGGGATCCGGCAATTGGAGCTGGATACTCCTGCTCCCAAAAAATCCATAGCAGTAACCAGAAGTTTTATGGAGATGCTGACCAGAAAGGAGGAGGTGAGAGAACGGGTGGAAACTTTCGGAATGTACTGCTCTGAAAGGCTCAGAAAACAAAATACGTGCTGTAAAATGATCACCGTTTTTGTGCAGACCAACCGCTTCAGAAAGGATCTCCCTGAATACAGGAATGCCATGACCCGTATCCTTTCCAATCCTACCAATTCCTCTATTCTGATAGGAAGGGTAGTGAATGAACTTTTTGAAGCAATCTATAAAGACGGCTTTCATTATAAAAGAGCAGGTGTTATCGTCAATGATTTTGTGCCAGAGGATCAAAGACAAATCAGCCTGTTTGAAGAAGATATACAAAACCAGCATCTTCCCGTTATGAGAGCTATGGATGCTATGAACCGGAAATACGGTAAAGATAAGGTCCGCCTGGGAAGCATGAGTGGTGAAAATACTTTTGGCCGTGCAAAACTTTCCCCGGAATATGAGGCCTTCTTAAAAAATAATATTTTGCCTGAAGCCAATTTCAGGTTTCATTAATCTTTAAAAGGTCGATAGTCTTAGGAAAAGGAATAATTTCTTTTCCTCATGAGTTTTTGTGTGATTTTTTTTCGTACTTCCAATTACGGCCTTTACCTTCAGCCATCCATTCCAAAGACTGTTCTATTCTTTTATTACGTGTAGCTTCTGTTTTCGCTTCAGTAATCCAGGAGATATATTCCTTTCTGAATGATGGGGATGCTTTCTGAAAAACTTCCAACGCTTTTTTATTAGTATCTAAGGCAGACTGAAAATAATCAGGAACTTCCATTTCCATTTTGGAAGGAGCTGCCTTTTTCATGGTAACCCCCATATCTGTAAGTTCCATGGCTTCTTTGATAGCCTTTTTGAGCTGATGTCTGGAAGGGAGATCTTCCATTTTGGTGATTTTTCCCAGACTGAACATCGAGCTTTTTTCAGCAGAAGTTTCCAGTTCTTTCAGCGTTTTCATTTCCTGATGAAGCCAGAATCCAAGGCTGCAATACTGCTTGAAAGAAGTAATAGAGCAGAGTATTTTTCCTTTATACATGAAAGTGGGAAACTTCCATTTGATAGTTTCTTCCGCATCCGGACATACTTCATGAATCATTTCACGGAGGTAGGTTAAGATGGGTTTAGCAAAATCCGGAGATTTTTCGATGTATTCATCAACTTTTATGCTGTATTGCTCTGTCATATATTTATTGGAATAATTGTACGGTTTCATTAACGAGGAATCTTACCTGGTCAGGTCTTCCTCTGTCGTTTTTAGGACTATTGAGATAGCTTCCCGTTCTCACAATAACCATATCATGGTCAGGAACTACAATAATGTATTGTCCTTGTAATCCCTGGAAATAATAATGCCTGACCGGATTATCATTATTGATCCAGAGCCCCATTCCATATATCCCTTCCGATTTTTCTGTAGGAGTCCTCATCTGCTCAATAAAGTCTGTATTGAGAACCTGTTGATTTTCTGATTTGCCGTCATCTAAAAAGAGTTGTCCCAGTTTGGCAAAATCCCGTGCATTGGAGTGGATACAGCAATAGGTTTTTTCCATGCCATACCCGTCTGTACTCCATTTGGCATTTTGTTCCATTCCCAAAGGGATCCAGAATTTTTCGGAAAGATAAGTTGCCAATGGTTTTCCTAAGGCTTTTTTCAGAGCGAATCCGAGAAGCTGGGTAGAGCCGCTTTGATATTCAAACTGTGTTCCGGGTTCTTGTTTAAACTTTCTTGAAAATACTGCCTTCATCAGGCTTCTTCCATAATAGGCTTTTGCATTAGGCAGAAATGGGTTGTTGTAATTTTCATCCCAATCAAGCCCTGCTTCCATTTGGGCCAGGTTCTTAAGAGTGACCAGGTCTCCAAATGTTTTCTCTTTAAACTCAGGATACAGATTGGCCAGCCTTTCATCAATGGTTTGAATGATGCCTTCTTCCAGAGCCTTTCCCAAAAGCATGACGGTAACGGCTTTTGCCATAGAAAAAGAATTGGTTTGTGACAGCTGATTATATCCTTCCCAATATTGCTCATGGAGAATCCTTCCTTTTCGGATCACTACAAAAGCTGCTGTTCTGGAATGTTTTAAGTTTTCAACTAAATGTTTAGGTAATTCTTTTTTGTTATATTCAGGATCCTCTTCCCATAGCTTAGGAGATTCCGTTACAATAGGATTGCCGGGAAAAAGATTCCCGTCATCAATATAGGCGCTTGATTTTCCTTTAAGATACGTTTTGGAAATTCCGCTGAATAAATAATCGTATCCCATAAGATAAGCAGCGGCAGCACCGGCTATGGCACCTCCTATCATGTACTTCAGTATTCTCATATTATTTGTGAATCGTCTTTAACAAATGTAAAATAATTTGGTTAGAAAAATGAAAATGAATGGATAAATGATTAAATAAAAAAAGCCCTGAAAGAATTCCAGGGCTATATATTGTGATACAATAAAGAATTACTTATTATATTCGTAAAGATAAGTATGCTCATTGGTTCCGAAAGAAGAGCTTGTATACTTCATTACCGATTTGGTAGGATAATTGGCGGCATTAAGAGTATGAGTTCCTTTGGTTTGAGTTGTTCCGCTCACGGCTCCTGTATACTTCCCGTTTGCTGTAGCCAGATTGCTGTAAGCCACTTCGCCGTCTCCAAGAGAGAACATATCCATTTTCACAAAGCCTTTTACATTTTTCATAGGGTGGTTATTTCCGTCATAGGTAAACGTAGTACTGTATGTCGTTCCATTATGTGTATAAGTGCTGGAAAGCAGGTTCCCGTTAGCATCAAGATAAATATCTTTCTCTACGTATTGAATGTTTGAATACGTCCCTGTAGCCGGGTCATAGGTAACGGAGTGGAAATCATTGAGCTTTATATGGTTGTCACTCAGATATTGATAATTTTCTGTGTAAACCAATGTCCCTAGCTGGTGTTTATCGGTTACTTTTTCAGAAACCAGTTTTCCGTTGGAATAAGTAAACTCTCTCATAACCTGCAGTACGCCATTCTTATTATACACTTCCGTTTTTACAATATTATCACCGTCATAAGTATATACTGTCTTTTTATTGTCTGTAACATCAAGGGATTCGGTTATTTTAGTTCCGTTGTACTTATATTCTATAACATAAGATTGGCCATCCTGAGTAAGCTCAGTCGATTTTTTTAAGAGGTAAGGAGTAGTATCATTGTTATTGTTGTTTGAGATATCATCATTTGATGAGCTACAACTTGAGATCACTGCTATCGCTAGTGATGAGATAATTAATTTCTTCATGGTTATAATTAGTTTTTTTTAAGCTGCGTCAAAAATAATCATTTTCACAATATGAATATACTTTTTTTTGAAAATGAAAAAGCCCTGAAAAATCAGGGCCTTTATACTATATTTTTGAAAGTAAATTTCTGAAGTTGGTTTTTTCATCAATAATCCTTCTCAATTCTGACACCGGAACTCTTTCCTGTTGCATCGTATCCCTGTCTCTGATGGTAACTGTATGATCTGTTAAAGAATCATGATCTACTGTGATACAATATGGAGTACCGATGGCATCCTGTCTTCTGTAACGTTTTCCGATAGCATCTTTTTCTTCGTAGAATAAGTTGAAATCGTATTTCAGGTCATTGAAGATTTTTTCTGCATATTCCGCCAGTCCGTCCTTCTTCATTAATGGAAGAATAGCAGCTTTGATGGGTGCCAGAGCCGGAGGTAAAGATAAAACCGTTCTTTCCGAACCGTCTTCCAACACTTCGTCTTTTAAGCAGTGCGAAAAGATAGAAAGGAATAATCTGTCTAATCCTACAGAGGTTTCCACTACATAAGGAACATAGTTTTCATTTCTTTCAGGATCGAAGAATTGTAATTTTCTTCCTGAGAATTTCTCATGAGCCTTCAGGTCAAAATCCGTTCTGGAATGGATACCTTCCAGTTCTTTAAAACCAAATGGGAAATTAAACTCAATATCTGCCGCAGCATTGGCGTAGTGAGCCAGCTTCTCATGGTCATGGAATCTGTAGTTTTCATTCCCTAATCCTAAAGCCAGGTGCCAGTTCAGACGTTTCTGCTTCCACTGCTCGTAGAATTCAAGTTCCGTACCTGGAGCTACGAAAAACTGCATTTCCATTTGCTCAAATTCACGCATCCTGAAAATAAACTGTCTTGCCACGATTTCATTCCTGAAGGCTTTACCAATTTGTGCAATACCAAAAGGAAGCTTGTGACGTGAGGTCTTCTGTACATTCAGATAATTCACAAAAATACCCTGTGCAGTTTCCGGTCTTAAGTAAAGGTCCATAGCATTTTCAGCAGAAGCTCCAAGCTTAGTTCCGAACATTAAGTTGAACTGTCTTACCTCGGTCCAGTTTTTAGAACCCGTATCAGGATCAGCAATTTCAAGCTCCTCAATCAAAGCCTTTACATCAGCAAGGTCTTCATTTTCCAATGACTTTGCCAATCTTGAAAGGATAGCTTCTCTTTTCGCCCTGTACTCCAGAATTTTGGGATTCGTAGCCTCAAATTGAGCCTTATCGAAAGCGTCCCCGAATCTCTTCGCTGCTTTTTCGATTTCTTTATTCTCCTTATCTTCTATTTTCGCACAGTAATCTTCCACCAAAACGTCTGCTCTGAAACGTTTCTTAGAATCTTTATTATCAATCAGTGGATCGTTAAAAGCGTCTACGTGGCCGGATGCTTTCCAAGTGGTCGGGTGCATTAGGATGGCCGAATCAATACCCACAATATTCTCGTTAAGCTGTACCATAGCTTTCCACCAGTATTGCTTGATATTATTTTTGAGTTCGGCCCCGTTTTGTCCATAATCATAAACAGCGGATAACCCATCATAGATCTCACTCGAAGGGAAAATAAAACCATATTCTTTAGCGTGAGAAATCACTTTCTTGAAAACATCTTCTTGCTTTGCCATAATTTTTTTACGTCTGATGTGCAAAAATAGCAAATTGGATCCAAAATCATGAGATTCAACAAAAAAAGCAGTTAAAAAACTGCTTTTTAAATATTTTTTAGAAATTATAGCTTAACGCAATACCGTTTCCCCGGATATCAAGCCTGTAGGACGTGACCTTTGACTCATCAGATCCTGCCCCCTGATTTTGGGTATCGACTGCTTTTTTTAAATTCTTCCCTGCACTAATGGCAAAAGGAATTCCTACTCCTACACAGCCAAGGCCTATACCAATAAGCCCCCAGCCGCCAGCTTGCTTTTCTTTATAGGCAATACCATTACGGTATACTGTTTTATTCCTCAGTAGCTCCTTTGCAAGCCCGAAACCTATAAAACCGCCACCTACAGCTGCAAAAACCTGTGAAACAGTACTGTTGGTATTGGCTTTTTTCATATATGCCAGTGCTTCGGGATTGGTAAATACTTTTTTGTATTCGGAAAATTTATATTTCTGATCACCTTTAATAAAAAATTCCCGGTTGGTCTTACCTAATTTGAGAGAGTCGGAAACCTGGGCTGATGTTGACATAAAGAATAAGCTTACCAATAAAGCGCTTAAAAAGTTTTTCATGATTAATTTTTTTGCGAAAATATTAAAACTAATAAAGATGTTAGCTGAGATTTATCAGGAACCGGGACCTGTTTTCGTTACTCGCTTTTTCCGGGATTAGGCGCGGCGGCGGAGCCGCCGCGCCTAATCCCGGAAAAGAAGAAAGGCCGCTCAATCAGAGCTATTGATTTTAGTTTGCTTATAAAACCTAACGGGTTTTTAAAACCCGTTAGGTTTAGAATAACAATGATCTCTTACATTTTTAAAGTTTCCAATGAAACAAGAATCAATCGAAAATCTCTACTTTTGCTCCATGTTAGAAATCCTTTATCGTGACGAGCATATTATCGCCATCAACAAACCCAGCGGATTATTGGTTCACAAATCTTTTTATACAGGAGAGGCAGATACTTATGCTATTCAGGAATTGAGAAGACAAATCGGGCAAAAAGTTTATCCTGTGCATCGGTTAGACCGCAAAACTTCGGGTGTTTTGTTGTTTACCTTAGATAAAGAGATGTTGAGAATTATGAGCGAACGTTTTGCAACCCGGGAAGTGGAAAAAAAGTATATTGCTATTCTGCGAGGCTGGGCGAAAGAAGAAGAGACCATCGATTATGATCTGATCAATGAAAATGAAGTCAAGCAAAATGCCATTACGTATTATCATCTTTTGCAAAAATCAGAAATTGATTTACCTTTTTTAAAACATCAGACTTCAAGATATTGTTTAGTGGAAGCTATTCCTGAAACAGGGCGATTTCATCAGTTGAGAAAACATTTTAAACATATTTTGCATCCCATTTTAGGCTGTCGCAAACACGGCTGCAATAAACAGAACAAATTGTGGCTCCAAACATTCGGTATTAACAAAATGACACTGCATGCTCACCAATTAATTTTCAATCATCCTGTTACCAATGAAAAAATGATCCTGAACGCTACTGTAGATGAAGAGTTCAAAAGAGTAGGAGAGATTTTGAATTTTGATTTGGGCCAGTATTCTTAATTTAATTCAAGAAGAAGCATATCCTTGACAAGGATTATCTCAAAAATTTACTGCTGTTTTCATCTCTTATAGATAGTGTATATCATACAATTTTGATAAAACATCTAGGATAATCTATGTATTAATTTTAAAATGGGTAATTTTGTAAAACTTTTTTTCAATGTACAAATCGCTCATTCGCCCGATTCTTTTTAAATTTGATCCTGAAGAAGTTCATCATTTTACGTTTTCAATGCTAAAAAATTTTGGATTTCTTACCAGATTATTTTTCCCAAAACCTATTGAAGACAAGCGTCTGGAAAGAGAAGTTTTCGGATTGAAATTTAAAAATCCTGTGGGATTGGCTGCCGGTTTTGATAAAAATGCAGTTTTGTTCAACGAATTGGCTGATTTGGGGTTCGGCTTTGTAGAAATCGGAACGGTAACACCAAAGGCTCAGGCTGGAAATCCGAAGAAGAGATTATTCCGTTTAATCGAAGACGGGGGAATCATCAACAGGATGGGTTTCAATAATGATGGTCTTGAGGCCGCTATTGAAAAACTGAAATCCAACAAAGGAAAAATAATCATCGGAGGAAATATCGGGAAAAATACAGACACAAGTCCTGAAAACTATACCCGCGATTATCTTGAATGTTTTGAAGGCCTTCATCCCCATGTAGATTATTTTGTACTCAATGTAAGCTGCCCGAATGTGGGTAGTCACGCAAAACTTGAAGATGTAGATTATCTGCGCGAATTGATTACGGAAGTAAAGAAAATCAATCAGTCAAAATCTGTACAGAAGCCTATTCTCCTGAAAATTGCTCCAGATCTTAACAACAATCAGTTAGATGAAATAGTCGAACTGATCGCAGAAACCAAAATCGATGGTGTAATTGTCTCCAATACTTCTGTCAACAGAGAGGGACTGAAAACCCCTCCTGAAGTTCTGGAACAAATAGGAAACGGAGGTTTAAGCGGAAAACCAATTCGTGAAAGGAGTACAAAAATGATCAGATACCTTTCCGATAAAAGCAAAAGGGCATTCCCGATCATTGGAGTAGGAGGTATTCACTCTGCGAAAGATGCGATTGAAAAGCTGGATGCAGGAGCGAGCCTTATACAGCTTTATACAGGATTTATTTACGAAGGCCCGGAATTGATTAACGACATCAATAGGGAGCTTCTGAAAAGAGCGAGCAGATTACCAAGATAATATCAAAAAGAGAGTTCAGTTACCGACTCTCTTTTTATTTGGATTTTGTAATAGCAGCATTTCTGATATCCACTGTAAATGAATATCCCGGGGAGGATGAGGTTTTCTTAATACTGAACTTTAATGTTTTGGCGTCTTTTGATGAAGAGGATATTGTATTATAAATCGATTCCCTGCAGCTTTCGGTAAGGAATTGTTCATAATTTTTATAGTTCCAGTCTTTAGTAAAATATAAGACCCTGTAGCCTTTTTCTCCGTCACTGGCACCACACATCCCACAGTAATTAAAGTTGGAAACCTGTTCAAAATAGAGCAATACCCTGTTCCCGGAACTATCTGATGCCGTGGATACCAGGCTGTTTCCGCCGGCCCGGTTGATGATGTCAAAAGTATTGATCTTTTTATTGTTCGGGAGAAGTAAATAATTGTTATACCGATAGATCATACTGTTTTTGGTATAGAGCTTGGCCTGTTGAGGTTGATTCCCTAGTGTAAAGATTCCCTGAATATCATGGCCTGATACTGATCTTTTAAAGGTAAAGCTTTCTGCAGGACGGAATTTTTGAGCGATACTGTCTGTTTTTTCAACCCATCTTGGAGAAGTTATTTTTTCTTTAAAAGCCTTGGCTTGCTGCTGTTGCTTTTTGCCAAAATAATAGAGCAATAGATCTCCTTCATCATACACTCCGGTTAATGGAATTTTCTTTTGATACTTATCATAATAATACCATCCTTCCACGAAATGCTGGTACTGGTTACAATCTATAATCCCTGTATAATTCAGGTGCAGGGTAATGGGGATACCGGAAATTTCTCCTTTAAAAACCTGTGAAGAATCTGTCACTGATTTCAGCTCAACCTTTTGGCTGAAGCAAAAGATGAAAATCCCCGAAAGGAATAGAGTAAAAGTTTTTTTCATGGTTAATGATCAGGGGTTTCAGATGAAGAAATGGGCAACAGTATAGATGAGTAAACCTACCAGGCCTCCTACTAATGTTCCGTTAACGCGGATAAACTGAAGATCTTTTCCTACTTCCAGCTCCAGTTTTTCACTCAGCTCTTTTCCTTGCCAGTTTCCTACCGTGGTACTGATGAGGTTTCCAAACTGGTGGGTATTTCTGAGTATATATTTGTAAGCAGTTACCCGTACCCAATGATCAATTTTATTCTGAAGGTTTTCATCCGTTTTTAAATTCTGTGAGAATTCATTCAGGTTTTTCGTCAGATAATTTTTCAATGCTGAATGCGAATCCTGAAGTTCTTTCATCAAGGTCCGCTTAATAGAGATCCATATGTCATTGGAATATTCTTCCAGTTTGTCATTCTTTAAAAGCCCGTTTTTAATGGTTTTAAACTCATCTTCCCATTTAGGATCTTCTTTCAGGTCAACCGAAAACTCATGGATTTTTTGTGTGATTAATGCTCTTACTTGATGTTGGGGGTTTTCTTCAATTTCTTTAAAGAATTCTGCCAGTCCATCAGCGATCTTATCAGCTATTTTATTATCTACAAATGACGGGACAAAGGAGTAGCTGCCTTTTTTCACACGTTCTTTGATCATTTCATCATTTTCAAGAATGTACTCTTTAATTTGTTTTGAAAGATTAGTAATAATCCTCTGATGGTCATTTTTCTCCAGAATATAATTGATTCCGTTTCCTACCACAGTATTAAGCTTAACATCATCAGTCATTTCAGAAACTTTTTTGCTGATAAACTGGCTTACTGTGGAATCATCAAGCCTGTTAAGAATATCAAGTACAATATCGGAAAGATTTTTAATCAGGATATCCTGTTTTTTTTGTTTACTCATCCATTCTCCGACGAAGCTGGATACTTTGAGCTTTTGAATATAGGGACGAATATTCTGTGGAGAAAGAAAATTGCTGACTACAAAACTTCCCAGATTGTCCCCAAGTCTTTGCTTACTATTTTCAATCAGATTGGTATGAGGAATCGGAAGTCCCAGCGGATGGCGGAACAGAGCGGTTACAGCGAACCAGTCTGCTAGTGCCCCTACCATGGCTGCTTCAGCAAAAGCCCGTACATAGCCGATCCAATGGGAATTATCAGACTTCTGTACAATAGTTGTTACAATGAAAATAACAGCCATCAGAACAAATAGCCCCGTTGCAAATGCTTTATATTTCCTAAGTTGTTTTCTTTTTGCTTCGTCATTCATATTCTCAAATTTACTAAATTTGGTTATGAAACTATTTACTATTAAACTCAAAAGTCATAAAAATTTATTTTTAAAAACTTTACAGCACTTACCCGGTAATGAAATTTTTAGTTTCAGGTATCATATTAATTTTTCTGCAAGCATGCGAGCAGAAGCATCAGCCTATTAAAATGACTCTTATGGAAAATACAGAAGCAAAAAATAATCCATACTATTCCAGAACAGATACTGCCAAATTGAACATTTCCAACGAAGAATGGAAAAAGATACTGGCTCCCGATTTGTATGCTATTGCCCGGGAAGCTGCTACAGAAAGGGCTTTTACCGGAAAATACAATGAATTTGATGAAACCGGAGAGTATTATTGTGCCGTTTGCGGGAACCATTTATTCCGCTCTACTTCGAAATTTACAAGCAGTTGTGGCTGGCCAAGTTTTTTTGAAGCGGATAAAGAAGGAGTGTACTATAAAAGAGATCAGTCTTACGGAATGGATAGGGTAGAAGTCCTTTGCAAAAGATGTGACTCTCATCTGGGACATGTTTTTGACGATGGGCCAAAGCCCACAGGATTGAGATATTGCATGAATTCCATTAGCCTGGAATTTGCCCCCGATACTCAAAAATAAGCCTTTAATTCACGAAATCAGGACGTTAAAGTTTCTTAAATTCAGTTAAACTTTTTAGATTTATAACTGGCTGGTAACGATGTTTTTATAATTTTGCCCCACTAATCTGGAATTAATATATTATTGAATGAAAGGACTTTATGGCGTAATAGGCCTTGTATACATGGTTACGACGTCATTCTACATTTCTCCGAAAGCGGTAGTGAAGAATGAGCATGTCAAAACAACAAAAACTGAAAGAGTAATTGAAACGAAATCTGAGAAGAATACAAGCATATCTTCATCAGAAGCACTATATCAATCCATTGCATTTGACCCGGAACACGAATTAAATTATGAGGTTTTCTCAAAAGCATTAACTGGTTTTGAAAATTTAAAGAAAGCAGGATTGCTTAACCAGGATTCGCATTTATTAACTATCTGCGATTTTTCTATGTCTTCCAATACAAAAAGGCTTTGGATTATTGATATTAATGATAAAAAAGTATTATTCAACTCATTGGTTGCCCACGGAAAAAATACAGGCGAAGAATTTGCGACGAATTTTTCTAACAGGGAAAGTTCGTTGCAGAGCAGCTTAGGTTTTTATATCACGGATGCAACCTACCAGGGAGACAACGGATATTCTTTAAGACTATTGGGAATGGATAAAGGATTTAATGATGCGGCGTATAGAAGGGCAATTGTCATGCACGGAGCAGATTATGTAAGTGATTCCTTTGCTGCGATGCACAAAAGAATTGGAAGAAGCTGGGGATGTCCGGCAGTTCCTAAAGAACTTACACAGCCCATTATTAATACGATAAAAGGAAGAAATCTTCTGTTCATCTACTATCCCGATCAGAATTATCTTTCCTCTTCGGAATGGTTAAAAGCATAAGAAAAGAAGCAGTCGGTGAGACTGCTTTTCTGTTTATATATGAATTGAATGCAGCAAATAGTTGTGTGTATATTGGGTTCAAAATCATTAACCACAGATTTTAGCAGATCTGCACAGATGTTTATGCTTTAATTAAAATTATTAATGGAGATTCATTTTTCTAAAATATGAGGTCATTATTATGCGTTATCATCTGTGAAAATCCATGTCCATCTGTGTTTAATAAAAAACTTTTTATACAATCTATCTTCAATAACTAAAAGTCTGTGCTATCTACGAGAGCAAATAAAAAATCCCTATGCAGAAACATAGGGATTACAAATATTTTTATTTCAGAATTAGCTGAATTTTTTGAAAACAACAGTTGCATTGTGTCCACCAAATCCAAAAGCATTACTCAAAGCAAATTTGATCTCTTTTTCTTTCGCTTCTCCGAAAACGATATTGATATCCTGAGGAATATTCTCATCAATGCTGTGCAGGTTGATCGTTGGAGGAATAATTCCGTTCTGAATAGCTTTGATTGAAAGAATCGCTTCTACTGCTCCGGCAGCACCCAATAAGTGTCCGGTCATAGACTTCGTTGCACTGATATCAAGGCTTTTACTTCCTTTGAATGCATTATTGATCGCTTTCAATTCAATCAAATCTCCAAGAGGTGTTGATGTAGCATGCGGGTTAATATAATCGATGTCTTCCATATTGGCACCGGCTTCTTTTACGGCTAATTGCATAGCTTTTATAGCTCCTGCTCCTTCCGGGTGAGGTGCTGTCATGTGATAGGCGTCTGCCGTCATGGCTGCTCCTGCTAATTCCGCATAGATTTTCGCTCCTCTGGCTACAGCATGCTCATATTCTTCAAGAACCAAGGCTCCTGCGCCTTCACCCATGACAAATCCATCCCTCTCCGCATCATAAGGGCGGCTGGCAGTTGTGAAATCATCATTTCTTGTAGACATGGCTTTCATAATGGAGAAACCTCCTATGGAAGCCGGTGTGATCGCAGCTTCAGAGCCTCCACTGATAATGACCTTTGCTTTTCCAAGACGGATATAATTAAAGGCATCCATCAATGCTGTATTTCCTGTGGCACAGGCAGAAATCGTTGTATAATTGATTCCCTGAAGTCCATATTTCATGGAAATCATTCCTGAGGCCATATTCGCAATGAACTTGGGCACGAAAAACGGGTTGAAGCGTGGCGTGCCGTCCCCTTGTGCAAAATCCATTACTTCCTTTTCAAAGGTCCACATACCCCCTTGTCCTGTACCCCAGATAACTCCGGTATCAAACGGATCCATTTTCTCCAGCTCCAGCCCGGAATCCTGAATGGCCTCTGAGGAAGCATACATTGCATATTGAGTGAATAGGTCACTTCTTTTAATTTCGTTGTGGGTAAGGTGAATTTTAGGGTCAAAGTTTTTTACCTCACAGGCAAAGTGTACTTTAAATTTTTCAGAATCAAAATGAGTAATTAACCCTGCTCCGCTCACACCTTTAATACTGTTTTGCCAAAAATCTTCAACATTATTTCCCAAAGGCGTCACAGCGCCTAATCCTGTAATGACAACTCTTTTCATATTTTAGTTATTAATTTTAATAGATTGATTTTTATGAGTAAAACCGATTTACCCATACCTGCATAATTTCGGTTGCAATATTATCATTTTTCTTCCGCTATAGACTAATAATTGTCCATATTATTTATTGCATAATAAAAATTACCTTTAGAAAAACAAGTTTGTTACCTTATAATATTACTTTTCCAAAATCATGGTTACTCCCTGTCCACGGGCTGCGCAAATGGAAATAAAGCCCTTTCCGTTCCCTTTTTCGTGAAGAAGTTTTGCCAAAGTAGCGATGATTCTTCCACCTGTTGCCGCAAAAGGATGAGCTGCAGCAAGACTGCCTCCTTTTACATTCAGCTTATTTCTGTCGATCTTTCCAAGCGATTTTTCCAATCCGAATTGCTTAGCGAGGGTATCATCTTCCCAGATTTTTAAGGTTGCTAAAACCTGTGCAGCAAAAGCTTCATGAATCTCATAAAAGTCGAAATCTTCTAAATTCATTTCAGCTTTTTTAAGCATTCTTTCAGCAGCAAAAACAGGTGCTAAAAGCAGGTTTTGTTGGTTTGTAACATATTCTATTCCGGCTAATTCTGAAAAAGTAATATAAGCTAAAACAGGAAGGTTATTGGCTTTTGCCCATTCTTCACTGGTTAATAATACAGCTGAAGCACCATCTGTAAAAGGAGTGGAATTTCCGGCTGTAAGTGTTCCGTTTTGCTTATCAAAAGCCGGTTTTAATTGTGATAGTTTTTCTAAACTTGTATCCCTGCGCAGGTTGTTATCTTTATCCAGGCCAAAAGCCGGTGTAATCATATCATCAAAAAAGCCTTCATCATAAGCTTTTGCCATATTTTGGTGGCTTCTGAGTGCTAATTCATCCTGTTCCTGTCTTGAAATCTGATAATATTTTGCTGTAATTTCAGTATGCTCTCCCATCACCAGCCCGGTTTTAGGCTCCTGCCCTTTATAGGGAATGGGTATCCAGTCTTTTAACCGGGGGCTCAGCAGATGTTTGATCTTTCCGAATGCAGACTTTTCTTTATTGGCTTTTAATAAAGCTTTCCTTACTCTTGATGAAGATTCAAAAGGAATGTTGCTCATGGCTTCTACACCGCATGCGATACCGCTTTCAATCTGGCCCAAAGCAATTTTATTCCCGATATAAATGGCTGCTTCAATACCTGTATCACAAGCCTGTTGAAGATCACAGGCGGGAGTAGCAGGATCAAGCGAAGTATTCATAACAGTTTCCCTGATGAGGTTACTTTCAGAGATATGTTTGATCACTGCGCCACCGGCAACTTCCCCGAGCCGTTTGCCTTTTAAGTGATAACGGTCTATAAGACCATTCAAAGCAACTAATAATAGCTCCTGGTTTCCTTGTTCCGTGTAGGCAGTATTCATTCTGGCAAATGGGATTCTGTTGTATCCTACAATAGCCACTTTTTTTGTTTCCATAAGGGTAAATTTATGATGGAAGGATTGTTAATTCATGGTCAATCATATGGGAAATTTTATCCAAAGCACGATCCAGATAGCTTTGATCTCCCAGCGTTTTCGAAAGCAGTATTCCTCCTTCGATAAGCATAATAAATAGTGAGGCATATTGCTCAGCACTTACTTTTTTACTAATTTCTCCGGTTTTTTGCCCCTGTAATATCACTTCAGATACTTTCGTCATCCATATCGTAAAAGAGTTTTTAACGTGTTTTTTAAGAGCCGGAAAAGAATCATCTGCTTCAGTTGCTGCATTCATCAGAGGACAGCCTCCGTTTGAAAACACAATCGGCCAGTTTTTCCTGTAAAAATCCACAAAAGCCTTAAGTTTCTTTACAGCAGTAGGATATTCATCCCCAAATGAACGGTTGATGGTTTGGCTTAGTAAGCCTGCATTATATTTATAAACTTCAATAGCGACTTCATCTTTATTTTCAAAATTTCCATAAATACTTCCTTTTGTAAGTCCGGTAGCCTGGGTGATATCTGAAAGAGATGTGGCGATGTAGCCTTTTGTATTAAAAAGAGCCGCTGTTTTCTCAATAATGAGTTGTTTTGTTTTCTCTGCTTTAGACATGTAAACAATTAATTCTAATACAAATATACAAAAATATACCAAATGGTATATTTTAATTGAAAATTAAATCTGAGCAGATCTGAACCCAGATTTAATAGAGTAAGTGATTACTGTTCTAAGGTGGCATTCAGTGTAATCTCAAAATTAAAGGCAGCACTTACAGGACATCCTTCTTCTGCAATTTTAGCATATTTTTGAAATTCTTCTTCTGAAATTCCCGGAACCTTAGCCGTTAAAGTCAATTCTGATTTAGTGATTTTTCCGATATTGGGGTCCAGGGTGATGACAGAAGTTGTTTTTAGCTCTTCAGGCTGATAACCTGCCTGTGACAGTTCCGCATCTAATTTCATAGTGAAGCATCCTGCATGGGCAGCCGCTAATAATTCTTCCGGATTTGTTCCCACGCCATCCGCAAAACGGCTGTTAAAAGAATACTGAGTTTGATTTAAAGTGGTGCTTTGGGTAGTTAAATGCCCTTTTCCTTCTTTGATGGTGCCGTTCCAAACGGCTGTTGCGTTACGTCTCATAATATTTTGTGGTTTTAATTTAATAATGATTTTTAAAGATACGAAAAAGTGTGATTGCAAAAGGACTCAATGATTCAGGCTGTACTTTCTTCATCTATTGGAAGTATATGATGAATGAAAAAAAACAAAATATGTTTTTTACATTGATATTATTTTATCAATTTTACAAAGATTTGTACTGCGGTTTATATTATATAATTTTTTCAAAACAGGTGAATGAGTGAATTAGAAAATATTTTGAGGGAAATAACTCCACTTTCTCCGGAAGATAGTTTTCTTGTGTTTGACAGGATCAAGGCGTCGTTTGATTTCCCTTATCATTATCATCCTGAAATTGAAATTAATTTTATATATAAGGGAAAAGGATACCGCAGAATGATAGGTGACCATACAGGTGAGATAGGAAATATTGAACTGGTATTGGTAGGCCCCAATTTGCCGCATTGTTGGGCAAACTACCGGTGTAAAAACAGAAAAACCCACGAGATTACCATACAATTCAATCAGGATTTCTTTCATCAGGCATTAATGGAGAAGAATATCCTGAAACCTATTAATAATCTGATGAAAGATTCCATCAGGGGAATCCTGTTTTCTACTGAGACTGCAGAAAAACTAAAAGACTCGTTTTTGAATCTCTCAAAAATGAATAGTTTTGAATCGTTTATAGAGATTATGAAGATCCTCAACGAATTGGCCGTTGCAGAAGATAAAAAGTTTCTATCATCATATAGTATAGAATTGGAAACTTTTGCCGATAATGATAAAATGAAGATTGTACACGACTTCGTTCATAAAAATTTTGAAAATAAAATAACATTGAGCAAAGTGGCTTCTCTTGTGAATATGAGTAATGTGACGTTCAACAGATTCATTAAAAAAAGGACAGGTAAAACATTTGTGAATTATCTTAATGAGATAAGAATCAGCTATGCAGCCCGTTGGCTGATGGAGAAAAATCTCACTGTTTTTGAAATTGCTTTTGAGGCAGGCTTTAATAATATTGCCAATTTTAATAAAGTTTTTAAATCCATCAAAAAAACGACCCCTTCGGAATTTAAGGAACAGTTTAAAGGTGTTAAAAAAATTGAATAATGCCCATGCTATAAAATTATATACTCTCAAAATCCGGACCTGTGCTCCGGATTTTATTGTTAATAAAAAGTAGAATAAATCCTCTTTTTATGTGGTTTGAGTTTGTTTATAAGTGTCTTGTGGTTAGGGTGTTAGCTAAGATTGTTTGAATTCCCTGAAAAAATAATATCGTTTTATGATAAAATAGTATTATATCGGACTGTCAACAAAATTTAGATTTGCTAATATGAATTAAATCTTAACAAAACTTTAAATTATTTAATGCATAAAGAGCAAATTGTTGCTTAAAAAGAAAAATTTTTTGTATTAAACACTAAGGAATTATTTAAAGCGATGTAATTGATTTTCAACTAACTCTAACTAATCTAAACCTTATGAGAAAAGCAGTTATACCGGTTCTATTAGTTTTTTCCCTTGCAGCCAACGCTCAGGAGAAAAAAACAACCGACACCACTAAGACAACCGATATTCAGGAGGTTGTTGTTACTTCTTTGGGGATTAAAAGGCAAGCCAGATCTTTAACATACTCCAGCCAGCAAATCGGTGGAGATGAGCTGACAGAAGTGAAAACGCCCAATCTTTTAAATTCAATCAACGGGAAAGTTTCCAATGTACAAATTAATAAAACCAATGGTGGTGTAGGAGGGTCTGTAAGGATAGTAATGCGTGGAGATAAGTCTACAAGAAACAGCCAGCCCCTTTTTGTAATAGATGGTATACCAATTATTAATAATACCGGAGGTCCGGATGCGATGGTATTTTCTCAAATGCCGGACACCGGGGATATTTTCAGTATGATTAATCCGGAGGATATCCAAAGTATTAATTTCCTGAAAGGGGCTTCGGCATCAGCATTGTATGGGGCCCAGGGAGGTAATGGTGTAGTATTAATTACGACGAAAAAAGGCTCAAAAGGAAAAAGTAGATTATCTTTTACATCCAGTCTCACTTTTGACAAGGCATATGATTTGCCGAAACTTCAATACAGTTATCTTCAAACTACTCCACATGACCCTGCTACTCGTACTCCTGGTTCTGAAAGCAGCTGGGGAGTAAAAGGAACTTCCAAAGATTATGTAAAAGATTTTCTTAAAACCGGAACTACTTTAACCAATAGTCTTACCTTCAGTGCCGGAAATGAAAAATCACAAAACTTTTTCTCTATAGGTAATACAACCAATGAAGGAATCATCCCAACTTCTAATTTTAAACAATATAATATCAATTTTAAAAATTCAAGTAAATTTTTAGATGATAAGCTTACTTTAGAGGCTAATGTAATGGCTTCTTTACAGGATTCTAAAAACAGGATATCTCCCGGAAGATGGTTTTCTCCACTTACAAGCTTATATTGGTTACCAAGAGGGGTAGATTTTGATTATTATGCAAATAATTATTCATATTTGGACAAATCAAGAAACCTGCCTGCTCAAAACTGGTGGAACATAGATTCTAATGGGGTGTTTTCTACCGAGGACCAAAATCCGATGTGGGTGCTGAATAGAAACCCGGTGACCACAACTAATAAAAATTTTTACGGATCAGCTTCATTAAATTATGCAATTAATAGCTGGTTAAATATTCAGGCCAGAGGAAATTATAGTTATTATTTTTCTGATACAGAAAGGCAAATTTCTGCATATTCTCTTTCTACTGTTTTGCCGGGAACCTATGATGGTAAAAAAAATGGTAGGCTTATTAAAAATACGATTGAACGTACAACAAAATATGGTGATGTAATATTACTTGGATCACCACATATCACAGATGATATAAGTTTTGATTTTACGGTAGGTGCGAGCATTTCAGATTTACGTTCTTTAACTTCTAAAATCGATAACAGTTTATTGAAGGTACCTAATCTGTTTACTGCTAATAATTTATATTGGCCAAAAGAGCGTGATGAAAGTGTAGCTTCATACACGATATATAATGGAAACAGACAAGACCAATCTGTATTTGCCAGTACAACGATTGGTTATAAGAAATTGGTGTATCTCGATTTAACATACAGGAATGACTGGTCATCCACTTTAGCTGATCTGTATGGTAAAACCAATGTTTCTTTTGATTATCAATCTGTGGGCGCTAATGCCATTCTATCGGATATTTTCACTCTTCCTAAACCTATTAGTTTCTGGAAGGTAAGAGCTTCTTATGCTAGGGTAGGTAATGCCCTGGATCCTGTTCTGATCAATCATATCAGTGGTTTTGATGCAGGAACACCTGTAGGCTTCAGTGGTTCACCAATTACAGGGGAAGAATTTAAAGATCTTTGGTTAAAACCTGAACTTAACAAAACTTTTGAAGCCGGAACAGAATTAAGATTTTTAAACAATAGGTTAAGCTTCGATTTTACCTATTACAGATCAAATACGACGAACCAGATGCTGAAAGATGTGAGCGCAGTAGGGTTTGGAGATCCATATAACAATGGAAAGGTAACAATCAACGCAGGAAATATTCAAAATACAGGATTTGAGTCTGCTATTTCTTATGATATTTTTAAAGGTCAGAAATTTGGCTGGACTACTACTTTTAATGCCTCTTCCAATAAAAATAAGATTATAGAATTGCTTCCTGTAAAGTACTTCCAGGATTCTAATATTAGCCTTGAATTAGTAGGAAGTGGTTATAATAGACTTAAAGTAGGAGGATCTTTTGGAGATATTTATGGATTTGCTTTTTTAAGAGATGATCAGGGACGTATTATTGTAGATGAGAACGGGGTTCCTAGAAGAACCACCAATAGAGAATATTTAGGAAATCCAAATCCTAAGTTTATGCTTGGTCTTAATAATACATTCAATATTGGGAATCTTAATGTGAGCTTCCTCATAGATGGTAAGTTCGGGGGTCAGGTCCTGAGCATTACCCAGGCGATGAATGATCAGTTAGGAGTAAGTAAAGCATCTGCAGATGCGCGTGATGCCGGCGGTGTTGTTATAGAAAATGCAGTTAAAGAGGATGGAACGCCATATAACGGAAAAACAGATGCTCAAGCATATTATTCAAGTGTAGGAGGCAGAGATCCGTTAACTGAAGCCTATATGTATAAAGCTACGGCAGTACGATTGAGACAGGCATCTGTATCTTATACCTTTAAACTGAATTCAAAATATCTTACAGACGCTACAGTAAGTTTCATCGGAACAAATCTTTTCTTCTTATATAAGAAAGCTCCTTTTGATCCTGAACAAGTTTCAGGAGTAAACCCGGGAGGCGTTGGAGTAGATATTTTTGGAATTCCAATAACGAGATCATTAGGATTTTCAGTGAAATTAAATTTTTAAATCTGTAGTTATGAAAAAATATTTTAAATATAAAGCGTTTTATTTATTAATGGCTGCAGGCCTGTTTACTGTAAGCTGTACTAGTGAATTTGATAAAATTAATAGTGAATATACTCCTGGTTTGGGTGATGAGCAGCTTAATGCTGATTTTGGTCAACTGGTGGCCTCTATGAAGTTAATGCAAAGAGGTCTAGTCCATTATAATCTTGGCGTTTATCAGTTGCAACAGAATTTGAATGCAGATATGTTTAGTGGATATTTTAGTACTTCTAATCCTTTCAACGGAAATAATTTCAATTCAACTTATTTTATGATGGATAACTGGAATGAAAGGATTATGATTACTCAATTGGAAGATATTCTTAACAAAAAAGATGTTTTTAAGGCTGTTATGGAGAAAACTTATCCTGGGTATAACTTTGATAAATCTTTGGCCATTATGGATATTATCAAAGTCGTTGCCAGTCTCAAAGTTTCCGATGTACATGGTCCGGTAATTTATAGCAGATTTAACAAGCCTAATAGTGATGGGTCTACTGATTTTGATTCTCAGGCAGATGCTTATCATTATTTTATTGCTGATTTAACAAAAGCAATTGCAACGCTTCAAAATACTAGTGTTGCTGTTGAGGATAAGGCTGTAATGAAATCTGCTGATGTATTTTATGGTGGAGACCAGATAAAGTGGGTAAAATTTGCCAATTCTCTTAAGTTAAGAATTGCTATGAGAATGCGATATGCAGCTCCTGCAGATTCCAAAAAGTACGCGGAGGAAGCACTTGCCTCTCCGGCTGGCCTTATTGAAAGTAATATTGACAATGCGTTAATTAATTATGGAACTCCTTCACCTATAGGAGGAGTGATCTACGATTGGGGAGATTGCAGATCGGGGGCTCCGCTTTTAGCATATCTGAATGGATTCAAAGACCCTAGAATCAGTGCCTATGCCTTTAAAGCAACAGATCCTGCAGTAGCAGGACAATATATTGGTATCCGTCAAGGTATTGACCTGAAAGGAGATAAAACTTTTTATGTTAATTATTCTGTTCCATTGGCGGATGCAGCCGGAGGAGCTTATTTCGCCCCGGGAAATCAGAATGGAAAAGGAAAAATATTTACAGCCGCAGAAACCTGGTTTTTAAAGGCCGAGGCCGCTTTGTTTGGGTATGCTGGAGCTGGTGACGCGAAAAGCAACTATGAAACGGGAGTAAGAATATCCATGGAAGAATGGGGGAAAAGTGCCGATTATGGGACATATATTGCGGATGATACTTCCATGGAACAGCCTTATATTGACCCTAAAAATACTGTTAATAATGTTCCGGCAGGAAACCCAATGTTAAGTACAATTACCATAAAATGGAACGAAACGGATAATCCGGAAAGAAAACTTGAAAGGATTATGACTCAGAAATGGTTGGCTCTATACCCCGATGGATCTGAAGCCTGGGCGGAACAAAGAAGAACGGGCTATCCAATATTATTTAAAAATATTTTGAACTCCAGTCAGGGAAGTATTGATACGGATAAAATGATAAGAAGAATACCGATCCCAACAAAATACCGTAACAATAATCCAATCGGGTATCAAAAAGCTGCTGCTACACTTAACGGGCCGGATAATGGAGGAACTAAATTATGGTGGGATAAGAAATAAGAAGCCAAAACATTTTTTAATATATACATAGACATCTCAGGATTCAAATAACTATTTGACTCATTTCGGGAGGAGTATATCTCCAATAAATTTATAGTTTCGTTTTAAACCGGAATAGAGTTTTTGAGATGTCTTGTTTCTTTAGAATCTTATTTTTAATATGGGAAAGAACAACTCCGGAATTCGTCTGATTCATCCTATTCTTTGGATTTCCACATTATACTTTGCAATGGGAGTACCTTTTGTAACAATTAATGCGGTTTCCGGGATTATGTATAAGGATATGGGTATTTCAGATTCTCAGATTACGTTCTGGACGGCCCTTATTATGTTTTCATGGACATTAAAACCACTTTGGAGCCCGTTTCTGGAGATCTGTAAAACAAAAAAGTTCTTTGTTGTTGCGACCCAGTTTGCCATAGGAATTTTGTTTGCCCTGGTGGCATTAAGCCTTCCTTTACCTGGTTTTTTCAAATATAGCATTGCTTTGTTTGCCATTATTGCCTTTTGTGGAGCCACACATGATATTGTGGCGGATGGCACCTATATCAGTTTCCTTACAAATAAAGAACAGGCAAAATACATTGGCTGGCAGGGGGCTTTTTATAACCTGGCGAAAATTATCAGCAGCGGAGCGTTGGTTTATTTTGCAGGGGTATTGGAAAAAACAAAAGGAGTGACGCATGCCTGGATGATCATCATGGGAATTTATGCAGCTGTTTTCTTTGCCCTGGCAATGTATCATTCATGGATCTTGCCCAAAGAAAATAAAGAAGAAAAAAAAGGGAAAACAGCAGGAAATGTTCGTAAGGAATTGTGGGAGGTAATTACCTCCTTCTTTACCAAACCCAAGATTGTATGGTGTGTATTGTTCATTATATTATACCGTTTTGCAGAAGGTTTTGCAATTAAAATAGCACCCTTGTTTTTTAAAGCACCAAGATCTTCAGGAGGATTAGGACTATCTACATCAGATATCGGACTTATTTACGGAACATACGGCTCAGCAGCATTTATTTTAGGATCCGTATTAGCCGGGTATTTTATTTCGGCCCGCGGGCTGAAAAAATCATTGATATGGCTGTGTTGTGCATTCAATATCCCGTTTGTGGTATACGCACTGTTGGCCCATTATCAGCCTGATGATCTTTTACCTGTAGGGATTGCCGTAGTGGTGGAATATTTCGGGTATGGATTCGGTTTTGTAGGATTAATGCTGTATATGATGCAGCAGATTGCTCCGGGGAAACACAAAACCGCCCATTATGCATTTGCTACAGGAATTATGAACCTCGGAGTGATGATTCCGGGGATGTTCAGCGGAATGATCAGTGACTGGGTAGGATATAAACTATTCTTTATCTGGGTGCTGATTGCTACAGTTCCTGCATTCCTTGTAACCTTATTTGTTCCTTTTCCTTATTCAGAAAATAAAGAAGAACATAATTAAACAAACACTAAACCTAACAGGTTTTTAAAACCTGTTAGGTTTAAATAACACATTACTCAAACAATTAAAATAAAAAGTAAAAATACTTTATGACAGCTCAATCAGTAATGATCCCTTGGCAGGATCGCCCGGAAGGTTGCAGTGATATTATGTGGAGGTTTTCCGAAAACCCGATCATTAACAGATATGCGATACCAACGTCCAACAGTATATTCAACAGTGCGGTAATTCCTTTTGAAGATGGATTTGCAGGAGTATTCAGATGTGACAACAAAGCAGTACAGATGAATATTTTTGCTGGTTTCAGTAAAGATGGAATCCATTGGGATATTAATCATGATCCCATTGAAATGAAGGCCGGAAATACCGAAATGATCGAATCTGATTACAAATATGACCCGAGAGTAACATTCATAGAAGACCGTTACTGGATAACATGGTGTAACGGATACAACGGTCCTACGATCGGAATCGGATATACTTTTGATTTTAAAGAATTTTTCCAGTGTGAAAATGCATTTCTTCCATTCAACCGGAACGGAGTTCTTTTCCCGGAAAAAATCAATGGTAAATATGCCATGTTGAGCCGTCCGAGTGATAACGGGCACACGCCTTTCGGGGATATTTATATCAGCTACAGCCCGGATATGAAATATTGGGGAGAACACCGTTGTGTAATGAAAGTTACACCTTTTGAAGACAGTGCATGGCAGTGTACAAAGATTGGTGGAGGGCCGGTTCCTATTAAAACAGAAGAAGGATGGCTGTTGTTTTACCATGGGGTAATCAATACCTGCAGGGGATTCCGTTATTCAATGGGGGCAGCATTGCTGGACCTTGAAGATCCTGCAAAAGTGTTGTACAGGACCAAACCCTATTTACTGGCTCCGGCAGAATTGTATGAGCTGACAGGAGACGTACCAAATGTAGTTTTCCCGTGTGCAGCACTCACAGAAGGGGATAAAGTTACCGTGTATTATGGCGCTGCCGATACGGTAGTAGCGATTGCCTTCGGATATATTTCAGAAATTATTGATTTTATGAAAAAGAATTCAATCTGAAGAATATAAAGTTTTTTAATAGGATGATCAGCTTAATTCCCTTTATTGTTGGGATCTTTGTAATGGTTTTCCTATTTTAGACCCAACTTTTAAATTAAAAAATCCTGATACTTTTATCATGAAAAAAGAATTGCTTATCTGTTTTTTTACCACTCTGGTTTCTGTAGTCAATGCCCAGCAAAATAAGAATGATGTTTTATCCTGGGTAGATCCTTTCATTGGTACAGGAGGACATGGGCATACGTTTCCGGGAGCTACCACTCCTTTTGGAATGATCCAGCTAAGCCCTGATCAGAATACAAAAAGTGGTGACTGGGATTGGTGTTCCGGGTATCATTACAGCAGCAAGACCATTATGGGGTTCAGCCATAATCATCTTAGCGGAACCGGTTGGGCAGATCTCGGAGATATTTTGGTAATGCCAACGGTAGGTCAGGTAAAAATGACTCCGGGAACAGAAGATAACCCTTCATCAGGCTACCGGTCAACATTTAGCCATGAAAAAGAAACCGCATCACCGGGATATTATTCTGTAATGCTGGATAGCTATGGGATTAAAGCAGAACTGACAGCTTCCCCGCGAGTAGGTTTTCATAAATATACATTTCCGAAAAGTGAGGAATCCAATATCATTATTGATCCTACCAATAAGATCTTCGGAAATATTTACCACACCCTGGTAAGTATAGAAGGAAATAACAAAATTAAAGGATATTGCTACAGTAATGGATGGGGAGGAAAAAGGTTTGCCTATTTTGTAATGGAGTTTTCGAAACCGTTTACATCGTATGGCGTTTACTCGGAAGGCAAAATAAAAAATAATGAAAAAATAGCTCTTGCCAAAGATGCCAAAGCTTTTGTAAGATTTGCTACTGAAGATAATGAAAGCATTGAAGTAAAGGTTTCCTTATCTCCGGTAAGTACAGAGAACGCCCAGGAGAATTTTGACACAGAAGCCAAAAATGTCAGCTTTGCCCAGGCCAAAGAGACTGCCCAGAAAACATGGCGAGATCTTATCGGAAGATTCCAGGTAACAGGAGGTACGGATGACCAGAGAAAAATTTTCTATACCGGAGTTTATCATACTTTCATCGCCCCTAATCTTTATATGGATGTTAACGGAGACTATGTCGCTGCCCAGGAAAATATGAATACCAAATGGTTTACCAACTATAGTACTTATTCATATTGGGACGGTTTTAGAGCTACACACCCGTTGCTGACCATTATGGATCAGAAACATACCAAAGAGTTTGCAAACTCCCTGATAAGCCGTTATACAGACCGTAAAGATCATATGCCGATCTGGGAGTTGTGCGGTTATGATAACTTCTGTATGCTGGGGTACCACAGCGTATCGGTTATCTGGGATGCTATTTCTAAAGGAGTACCGGGAATTGATGCCGAAAAAGCTTTTGCAGCCATGAAGGACGCCTCTTTAACCGATAAAATGAGCAGCAGCGATGGAGGTGGAGGCCTTAACGACTATATCAAACTGGGCTATACCCCATCGGAAAACGGAGCATCTGTCTCTGCAACCCTGGAATATGCCTATGATGATTGGTGTATTCAGCAGCTTGCTGAAAAATTAGGAAAAAAGGACGAAGCTGAAGTTTATAAAAAGCGTTCTATGAATTTCCTGAATACATTTAATAAAGAGAACAACCATTTCTGGCCAAGACAAAAAGATGGAAAATTTATCCCCGATTTTGCCTTAAACGATTGGAAAAAATTACAGCCTCACTGGGTTTCCGGAAATATCTGGGCTTATGACTTCTTCGTGCCGCACCAGATTGATGAAATGATGAATCTGTACGGAGGAAAAAAAGGCTTTGAAGAAAAGCTGGATAAAACTTTTACAGAAGTCCTGAATATGCAGGGAGAACAGCATGTCGACATTTCAGGATTTATCGGTTCACTGGGATTTGGGGATGAGCCCGGGCATCATGTACCTTATTTGTACAACTATGCAGGAAGTCCTTATAAAACCCAGAAAATGGTAAAATACATCCGTGACAATATGTATGCGGCGAAGCCGGACGGAATCGTCAACAATGAAGACTGCGGGCAAATGTCTGCCTGGTATATTTTCTCCTCATTAGGCTTTTATCCTGTAACACCAGGGAAGCCTGTCTACGCCATCGGAGCTCCTCAGTTTCCGAAGGCATCACTCAAACTTGAAAACGGAAAAACATTTACGGTCATTGCCGATAAAATTTCCGATAAAAATATCTATGTGCAGAAAATGTATCTGAACGGAAAAGAATTCAAAAGCTGGGAGATTAATCATAGTGATATTATGAACGGCGGGGAACTGAGATTTGTAATGGGTAGTAAACCTGTAAAATAACGAATAAAATAAAGAAATAAACGAAAGTATCAATGGAAAGGAGAAATTTTATTAAAACAAGTGCACTGGCAGGAGCCGGATTGCTGTTTACTCAAAATGTCTTTGCAAAGACACTGGACCTGGGAGATTTTCCTGTAGTACGGGTCCCTAAAGATAAGAGACATTTTACCAGTGAATCGGTAGAAAGTGCGATAACGGCTTTTAAGAAAAAAGTTAAAAATAAAGAACTGTCATGGCTGTTTGAAAACTGCTTTCCCAATACTTTAGATACTACTGTTTTCTATAGTGAAAATAACGGACAACCGGATACATATGTAATTACAGGAGATATTGATGCGATGTGGCTTCGTGACAGTTCCGCCCAGGTTTTTCCCTATCTGCAGTTTTCAAAGAAAGATGAAAAACTTCATAAGCTGATTTCAGGAGTGATTCATAAACAGACCACGTTTATTCTGAAAGATCCATACGCAAATGCTTTCTATAATGATGATCAAAAAATAAGCAAGTGGAAAGAATATGACCACACAGACATGAAACCGGGAACCCACGAAAGAAAATGGGAAATAGACTCCCTGTGTTACCCTATTCGTCTGGCTTACCATTTCTGGAAAGCAACAGGAGATACGAAACCTTTTGATAATAACTGGCTGCAGGGGATCAGGCTTACTTTACAGACATTTACAGAGCAGCAAAGGAAAAAAGATCTTGGACCTTACAAGTTTGAACGTACCACAGCGTGGGCTACAGACGGAGTGCCGATGGGAGGCTACGGTTATCCTACGAAGCCGGTTGGGCTGATCAGCTCAATGTTCCGTCCGAGTGATGATGCTACGATTTACGGATTTTTGATCCCTTCCAACTTATTTGCGGTAGTAAGTCTTCGCCAGGCAGCGGAAATGGTTTCGCAAATCAAAAATGAAAAAACATTGGCTCAGCAATTAACCAGTCTTGCCGATGAGGTGGATGCAGCCATTAAAAAATATGGAATTTACAACCATCCTGAATATGGGAAAATATACGCTTTTGAAGTCAATGGTTTTGGAAGTTATAACCTGATGGATGATGCCAACTGCCCTAGTTTACTGGGATTACCATATTTAGGAGCCGTAAAGGAAGACGATCCTGTCTACCTGAATACAAGAAAATATGTATGGTCACAAGATAATCCATTCTTTTTCAAAGGTAAACTGGCGGAAGGAATCGGAGGGCCACATATTGGTCTCGATATGATCTGGCCGATGAGTATCATTATGAAAGCCCTTACCACAAAGGATAAAGGTGAGATTAAATGGTGTATTGATACGTTGCAGAAAACCCATGGCGGGACAGGATTTATGCATGAATCATTCCATAAAGATGATGATAAAAAGTTTACCAGGGAATGGTTTGCATGGTCCAATACATTGTTTGGAGAATTACTATGGAAAACATTTAATGAAAATCCGGAGCTACTGACATAGTCCACCCTTTTATATTGCCCTTTTGTATAAGGTGTCTTTCTTGAAAAAGAAGGATGCCGGGGGAGTGCTGTATAAAATTGAAAACACCAAACCTTAAAATAAATATACAATGAAAAAAAAATCAATTTTTATTACACTGATGGCGCTGATCCTCCAGGCCGGCTCTCTACTGAATGCACAACAGCTTAATCCCGCAGGAATATGCTATGTAGAAGTAAATAACAATAACATCCTTAACGCAGGGGCGTACAAACTGCAGACATCAAATAGCTATTTATTTAATGTTGTAAATATTTTTGCGGCTAATATTAATTATGATGCAAACCGTGGAAGGGCTTATTTGTATAGCAATAACAATGTGACCAAAGTATTGACCAATGCGGATACATACATCAAACCCCTTCAGCAAAAAGGAATGAAAGTAGTACTGACTATTCTGGGAAATCACCAGGGAGCCGGTATCTGCAATTTTCCTACCCGCGAGGCTGCCAGAGATTTTGCATTACAACTGGCCAACACTGTCAATACATACGGATTGGACGGGATCGATTTCGATGATGAATATTCGGAATATGGTAATAACGGAACCGGACAGCCTAATGACAGTTCTTTTGTAATGCTCGTCCAGGAGCTGAGAGCCCTTTTACCGGACAAGCTTATCTCATTTTATTACTATGGCCCCGCAGCTTCAAGACTATCCTGGAACGGAAGCAGAGTGGGAGACTATGTCAACTACAGCTGGAATGCCAACTATGGAACATTTTCCGCACCCAACGTTCCCCCTCTTACGAAAGCCCAGATTTCCCCAGCTGCGGTTTGGTTAGGAAACACTTCTAACTCAACGACAACCAGCCTTGCCAGTCAAACCAAAACCGGAGGATACGGATTATATCTTTGGTATGATTTAAAAGGAACCAATCAGGCATCGCAGCTTTCTGCAGGTACCCAGACACTGTACGGAGAACAAACCGTTTTAAGTGGTTCTTTACAATCATGGACACAGGGAACAAATTGCGATGCCCCTATCGGATTATATACAAGCAATCTTACAGGGACAAGTGCAAAACTGAACTGGACTGCCGTAGGAACCAGTACTTATGATATAGACTATAAGCCCGCTTCATCTGCTACCTGGACCAGCGTTGCTACTGCCGTAAGCGGAACCTCTGTAACGGTATCAGGATTAACGGTAAATACAGAATACGATTGGAGAATAAGAACCAATTGTAGTGTGAAAAGCACTTATATGTTTGCGCCAAGATTTAACAGCGGAAGCGGAACAACAATACCTACAGGTTCCTACGCCCTTTCTTTAGACGGAAGTACAACATCAGGAGCTGCCGGAAATATCAATTTAAGCGGTTCTGCATTATCTTTTGAAGGCTGGATAAAACCATCATCTTTCAAATCAGCATTCCCCTACATCTCTTCCATTATGGGTACAGAAGTAGGTGATAACAATTCCGCATTTTTACGATTAGGAGACGGGAACCTTGCCAACAATAAGCTTCAGTTTGTGGTAAGCATCAATAATGTACAGCAAAAACTGGCTTCCACTACAGCCTTGAGCGCCAATACATGGTACCACGTTGCAGCAACATACGATGGGGCTACCATGAAATTGTATATCAATGGAGTTTTGGATGCAAGCAAAGCCCAAGCAGGAAACGTTAATTCAAACGGAGCTTTCAATGTAGGATATTTATATAATGTTTCCCGGAACTTCAATGGTAAAATAGATGAGGTCCGGGTTTGGAAGCGGGCATTGAGCCAGACGGAAATCAGCCAGAATATGTGTGGAGTATCAGTTCCGGCGTCTACTCTTGCAGCCTACTGGAAATTTAATGAAGGAACAGGCTCATCAGTACAGGATACCTCAGGAAATGGAATGTCATTAACTTTAACAGGCACTAATGCTTCAAGCTGGGTAACAGATGTACCGTGTCCGGCCGGCACCCAGAAATCAGCCGGAATGGTTGAAAGCCAAAAAATATCAGGACAAATAACCGCTAAGGAGCAAATAAAACTCTATCCGAACCCGGTAAATACCTCTTCAGCACTTGGTATTTCTGTTCCTGAAGAATATAGTAAAGGAAAACTAACGGTTTATAATTTTAAGGGTGATGTTGTGGTAACAAAAACATTAACAGCAGGAAATAATCAGTATGATATATCCGGCCTTTCAGCAGGAAATTATATTGTCCGCTTTGAATCTCAGGATGGAAGCCTGAAGCAAAGTGAAAAATTAATAATAAAATAATTAATCAATCATCGGGTTTAGGCCCGGTGATTTTTCGGTTACTTCGGCTCCCCGGCTTCTCCGGAAATTTATTTAAAACGAATATTAATTAAAATAATAATATAGGTAATACACAGGATTTAGTCGATGGTACTTATCTTTACAAAATTTCCTGACTGAAAAATTGTAAAGTCTGGGATTTAGAAAACAGACAGGTTAACTATTCTTGTTTGCCTGTTTTCAGTCACAGATATATTTGGAAAGTAAAATAAAGCGAAAAATAATGCAAAATATACTAGGAATAGATATTGGAGGATCTCATATTACGCTGGCTCAGGTGAGCGCGGAAAAGCGTGAAATTATTTCTTCAACATATGTAAGAGAGCATGTCAATTCTTTTGACGATAGGGAAACTATCTTTTCAGCATGGGTTTCTGCCATTAAAAAAGCAGCCCATGATTTGAATAAAGATGATCTTTTAATAGGAATTGCAATGCCCGGACCTTTCGATTATGAAAATGGAATATCCCTGATGCAGCAAGGAAAATTTATCGATATCTACCAGATCAATATCAAAAACGAACTGGCCGGAAGATTGGCTATTTCTAAAGATCAGATTCATTTTGTAAATGATGCGGCAGCTTTTATGGAAGGCGAAGTTTTCGGAGGCTGTGTGCAAGGATTCCAAAAAGTTTTTGGAGTGACTCTTGGGACAGGACTGGGAACTACTTTTTATAATGGTGAACTGGCAACAGATGAAGATTTATGGGATTCACCTTTCAAAAAATCTATTTGTGAAGATTATCTGGCAACACGCTGGTTTGTTAATTACTACGCAGAATTAACGGGTGAACAAATTTCCGGAACCAAAGATCTGTTGGATAAACCTGTAGAAATACAAACCAGAATATTTGATGAATATGCAGACTCCTTCTCTGAGTTTATCGTGAAATACGTGGATCATTATAAGCCGGAAGTTTTAGTTATAGGAGGCAATATTGCAAAGGCTTATCCTTATTTTGAAAAAAGATTTACTGAAAATTTAGCAAAGAATAACATCAGTTTGCCAGTCAGGATTTCTGCTATTTTTGAAGATGCTGCCATTTTGGGCGCTGCCAGCTATGCATTAAAAAAAGTGTCAACAAACTAAACGAAACGATACAATGAAGTCTCTATTTTCTACCTTTTTTCTCTTATTACAAGCCTGGGCTTTTGCACAAACCGGGTCTCCCGTAGATTATGTGAACCCATTAATGGGAACCCAGTCTAAACCTTCTTTATCCAACGGAAATACCTATCCGGCGGTAGGCCTTCCTTGGGGAATGAATATCTGGACCCCGCAAACGGGCAAAATGGGCGATGGATGGGCCTATACTTATGATGCTGATAAAATAAAAGGTTTTAAACAGACCCATCAGCCCTCTCCCTGGATGAATGATTATGGAGCATTTACTCTGATGCCGGGTGTAGGTAAATTAAAATTTAAAGAAGACGAAAGAGCGAGTTGGTTCAGCCATAAAGCTGAGGTTTCAACTCCCTATTTCTATAGTGTTTATCTGGCGGATATTAATGTGACCACAGAGTTTACTCCTACAGAAAGAGCCGCTTTTTTCAAATTTGATTTCCCAAAAACCGATAGCGCTTATGTGGTAATTGATGCATTGAATAAAGGCTCTTATATTAAAATTCTTCCTAAAGAAAGAAAAATACTGGGATATACAACCAGGTATTCAACGGGGAAATATGAAAATTTTAAAAACTATTTCATCATTCAGTTTGACAAACACTTTGATGTGACGACAGGCTGGAAAGATGATAAATTCGTAAACAATCAGTTGGAAATTACCAGTGATCATGCAGGCGCAGTGGTTGGGTTTAAATTAAAAAATAAAGAAGCAGTCTATGCAAAAGTAGCTTCTTCATTCATTAGTTTTGAACAGGCTGAGCTGAATCTCAACAGGGAAATCGGGAACAGAAATTTTGAACAGGTAAAAACCGATGCTAAAAATATCTGGAATAAAACATTAGGTAAAATAGAAGTAAAAGGAGGAACAGATCAGCAAATGAGAACCTTCTATTCTTCTTTGTACAGAACCCTGTTTTTTCCACAAAAGCTATATGAAATTGATGCCCGGAATACAATAAAACACTGGAGTCCTTATAACGGTAAAATTGTTGATGGAAGAATGTTTGCCGGAACAGGCTTCTGGGATACTTTCCGTGCATTGTACCCATTCCTGAACCTGGTATATCCAGGCATTAATGTGGAAATGCAGGAAGGTTTGGCGAATGCCTACAAAGAAGGAGGTTTCTTACCGGAATGGAGCAGCCCGGGATATTCTGATATAATGATCGGAAATAATTCTGCTTCCGTGGTAGCGGATGCCTATCTGAAAGGACTTCGCGGTTATGATATAGAAACCCTTTGGCAGGCGGTAAAACACGGAGCCGATAACGAGGGACCTATAGAAGCTGTAGGCCGTGCAGGAGTAGGGTATTACAATACACTGGGGTATGTTCCATATGATGTGAAAATCAACGAGAATGCAGCCAGAACACTGGAATATGCATACGATGATTTTGCGATTTACCAGCTTGGAAAGGCATTAGGAAAACCTGCTTCAGAAATTGATATTTACAAAAAAAGAGCATACAATTATAAAAATCTGTTTGATAAAGAAACCGGTTTAATGCGTGGGAAAAATAAAGACGGCAGTTTCCAGAAGCCTTTTAATCCTTTCAAATGGGGAGATGCCTTTACCGAAGGAAACAGCTGGCATTACACCTGGTCAGTTTTCCAGGATATTGAAGGTCTGGCCACATTAATGGGTGGGAAAAAGAAGTTTGAAGCCAAACTGGATGAAGTTTTCTCATTACCGCCGGTTTTTGACGACAGCTACTATGGAAGCGTAATCCATGAAATCCGTGAAATGCAGATCATGAATATGGGGCAGTACGCCCATGGAAACCAGCCGATACAGCATATGATTTACCTGTATAATTATGCAGGAGCTCCCTATAAAACACAATATTGGGTGAGGCAGGTAATGGATAAATTATACATGGCAACACCGGATGGATATTGCGGGGATGAAGATAACGGGCAAACCTCTGCTTGGTACATTTTCTCTGCTTTAGGATTTTATCCTGTAACCCCAGCCACTGATCAGTATGTGTTAGGAGCACCATTATTTAAAGAAGCCACTATTCACCTTGAGAATGGCAAGAAAATTGAGATAAATGCACCGGAAAATAACTCCGGAAACCTGTATGTAAAATCATTGAACGTCAACCAGCAACCTTATTCCAGAAACTGGCTCAGCCATAAAGAATTAATGAAAGGGGCTGTCCTTGATTTTAAAATGGATAATAAGCCCAATAAAGAAAGAGGTTCGCAGGAAAAAGATTTTCCTTATTCAATGTCAAAAGAAGAAACAAACAAATAATAATTTAATATAGAAATACAACTGTATGAGTACAGAAAAGAAAGAAATATTCGACAGAGTAGAAAAAATGCTGCAGGCACAAGGTTTTAATATTGCAGCACAGGATCAGACAAGACCATGGGGCGGTTTTTTTGTGATTGATGAAATCCAGGCACAGGATTTTGCCAACCAATACTTTGATGGGCTTGATGTAGAAAGCCTGCGAATAGGAGGAAAATTGAGCCCAAAAATTCTTATCGTTGCTCCCCAGGCAAGACTCAGCTGGCAGTATCATCACAGAAGAGCTGAAATCTGGCAGGTGGTAGAAGGAACAGTAGGAATTAAAAGGAGTAATACCGATGAAGAAGGTGAGCTGAAAGAATACCACCCGAAAGACCAGGTGAAACTTCAGCAGGGGGAAAGACACCGTCTTATTGGTCTCGACGGATGGGGAATTGTTGCAGAAATCTGGCAGCATACCGATGCCTCCAATCCTTCAGATGAAGATGATATTGTAAGGGTACAGGACGATTTTGGAAGATAGTCCGCCGTCAAAATAAATAAAATATCCCATTTTAGCAGCTTGATACTTATCAAGGCTAAAATGGGATTCTTTTTTATATGAGATTACATTAAATTCTGTCTTAATAGCTATTCTGATAAATAGGTATTTTTTTAATTTAAATAAATTTTTTGACTGATGTTTTACTTATAATTGGTGTATTTTGATTACAAAATTCTAAATTTTCCGAAAAAAATAACAGCGATATAGTGAATTATGGGCAGAAATAGGATTGTCGATTCTTTGGATTTTGTAGTATTGATGCAGGATTATTTGTTTTTTTGTTATTTTATTTAATTGTATTGATTTTTTTTGCAATTATGTAATGGTAACACAAGAATATTTATTACATTTGGTTTCAACAAATAGTGATATAAAATATTTTTATAAAATTATTTAAAGTAGGAAATATTATTATATTTTTTGTGGCTCAAATTTAAGAGGTAAGTCTTATCTTTAAGTTGTTAAAAAATATAATATATATGAAAGCAAGATTATTACTATCAGGAGTTTTATTACTATCTATTGTAACAGCATGTTCAGATAGAGAAGGAGAAATTGATGCACCAGCCGGTCAAAAAGGAGATAAAATTGAAATGAACAGAGCCGAAACTGCGAGATTTTTGGATGACTCCCTGATTAAAAAAGATAGTTTAAATGGAACCCACAGTAAAGAAGGAGACGTCAATGCAACAGCCCAGGAAACAATCGATCCAACAAAACCGGATCGGCCTAAATAAACTGACTATTGAAATAATAGCTTCAGCATTTGTCTTAATTTCAGCTATATTACCATTTCTGAATAATATAGTTGGATATTTTATTGATGTAAATGTCCAGTTAGATAATAATGCCGGAGAAAGAAGACTTGATCTTGATTCATCTATTTATTTTTTATCAATATCATCATGCTTTATATTATTAGCTTTAGGAGGCTTGTTTAAAGCCAACAGATATACTTTTTATGTGGCATTGGTGGCAGGTTATTTCCATTTGGTAACCTACATAAAATTCATATTTTTTAATCAGAATAAAATATCTGCAATAGCAGATATGGCTATTATATTGCTTCTGATACTGATCATTTTTTTAGTTTTTAGATTGGATAACTATTATAGAAAATTACATCTGCTTGATAAATTTAATAATAGTACGCTAGACAGGTTCTCTAATATTCTTTTTAAACGTAATGATATTAAAGAAAATGAATAGCCATAGAGAAAGATTAAAAATTCTTGTAGCACTTTCTGATAAATTATGGGAAGATTATTCTGAGACCCTTATCTCGGAGGAAGAATATCTAAAAAAGATTTATCTGGTAAAGAAAGAAATTAATAATGGATTTATAGCTACAATGCAGGATCTTGAGCTTTTTGCAAAAGACCTGGGATACCTCATTTTAAATACTCCTACAAAAACCCTTTTAGGAGGTTCAGAAAAAATAATTATTAATAGAAATTAGGTTATTTGGCTACAAGCTTGGCTAAGGTTAAGATTTCTTCCAAATACTTATTCTGCTGTAAGATCGCTTCGTCATATTTTTTCTCGATCCTTGAAATCTGGTTCTGGACAAATAAAATACTTTTATCCTGAGTATTATATTGTGCAAACAGATTGGCAAGTAAATCCCCCAGTTTTTCGTGCGTGTCTTCATGCTGAAGTTCGGCAGCCGGCTGATCTTTTCCCTGGTTTGAATGTAGATTCAATTCACCGTTACTGGTAATAAGCCATATCAGATTCTCATTTTCCTTTAACTCCGGATAAACAATCAAAATTTTTGCAAGTTTATCAACACCCAGGTCACTTTTCAATGCTGCTCCTTTAAAATTAGAGGAAGACATGCCTGTTTCTTTATAAAAAGTTTCCTTTTTAATGCCCTTTTTCTCAAGGAAAAAGAAAATTCTTTCTTTTATGGTTTGAATTTTGTCCATAATTTCTTAAATTGGTCTAAATTTAGACTATATTTGTCAAAGATAGAAAACAAATTTAACATAGCAATGTTAAATAATAAGGGAATAAAATTAATAATTAAACCAGAAATACAAAAATTAATAATTTCATGAGCACTAATAAGCATAACAAAGTTAAAAACTCGGCTAATGAACTATATGATATTTATACATTTCCGAATAAACTGCATGGGTATAAGAATGGGTACAAACTTACAGAAGGGGTAAATGATATAGCTGTTTATGAAAATTGTTTCTGGCTGCTGGACCTTATTGTAGATCAACAACTGTTTCCCGAGCTGGATGATGAAGTTCAGAACTGGGAACTTGAAAGGATCGGTGACAACCTGTTTAATCTCAGTTGCTCCTATGACAACGGAGAAACTGTTGAAGAAATTAAGGACCTAGAAGCTGATTTTTATTTTGATGATTTAAAAATTGTCAAAAAAGGTAATATATTTTGTCTTCCTATAGAGAAAGATCTTTATGACTAGCCTAAAATACCAGTATATATTAATTCTATATATTGTAAACCTGTAATTTTTTTAAAGTTTAATTTTTCGTAATGAAAAACAGCACCGGTCCGGTGCTGTTTTTGTTTTACGTAATAGAAATCAGAATGTTACATCAAGACCAACATAAAAATTAGCTTTCATGATCGGGGCATATACCATTCCACCATCAAAATAACTTCCAAATGGATTTTTAAAATCTACAATTGCATTTTTCTGATAATAGGAAGTCAGGTTTTCTCCACCCAGGTAAGCCCTGATCTTTTTATTAAAGTTTCTCGAAACCTGAGCATTCAATACAGCGTAGGATTCGGAATATACCGGCAACCGGAATTCTGCCGGATTGCTTGAGGTGTCCGGAAGTCTTTGTTTACCTACCCAGTTCAAAGTGGTATCAAAGCTCCAGAATCCTCCTTTGTCATTCTTATTGGTAGCATAGGCCAGGTTTACGAATCCTCTGTGTTTCGCCATGAAAGGGACTTCTCTTCTTCCTCCGGTATAATCTGCCTGTACATCATAATACTTATAAGCAAGCCTTACATCAAAGTTCCTGAAAGGAGTAAAATCCCATTGGGTCTGTAAAGAGTTGGCAAAAGATTTCCCTTCCAGGTTATAGAATGTAAGCTGCTGTGGAGACTGGTCCAGATCTACCAATACCTGATCCTGGAAATCCGTTCTGAAAAAATCAGCAATAATAGAAGATTTTCTTCCGAAAAGCTTAAATTCCTGTTGCAAGCTGGCACCATAATTCCATGCAATTTCAGGTTTTAATCCATAAATGTTTCCTCCATTCGGTATAATATTGATACTTCTGTTGGAAGCAAAATAGTGCTGGCTTTCAGCGAAAACATTTGCCGTTCTGAACCCTCTTCCTGCAGACAATCTCAGGATGGTCTGAGGAGTGATATCATATTTGAAATTTAATCTTGGGGTAAACTGTGTTCCTGCCAGGTTATGGAAATCAACCCTTGCGCCCGCTACTAAAGTATACTTTAGCCCTGTTAAAGTATATTCGGCAAAAATCCCGGGTACAATCTCATTTCTTCTGAAATCATCGGTAAGGTAGGTTTCTTTATAACCGTCATATAAAAAACTTGCTCCGGTTTTGTATTTATGATTGGTATTACCAATAATACTTTCAAAAATCAGATTGGAATAATAGGTATGCTGTTGTCCTGAATAATTCCTCAATCCAAAAAAACTGTCTTGCTGGTGATATACATACTGGTTCATCCAGCCAATACTCTGATAAGGCTTTCCTTTAAAAACATATCCTGTTTTGTTCCAGACCTGGAATCTTGAAATATCAATACCTACACCATATGCAGGCTGTTCGTTCTGAGCCAGTTTTTTATCAAAACCTATTTGCCCGGCTGTTCTCTCATCCCGGATAAAATTGATTCCGAAATGGGACCCGAATCCGGATTTTTCCAAATCATTATAGTTTAATAAGTAAGCTGCGTTGAGTTGTGTTCCTTTTGGCCTGTCCAGGAAACCATCGTGATTCATATCCGTATTTCCGAAGGTCCCGTTCCCATGCAGTAAAAATGTCTGTGACCATTTATCATTAATGGGAGATACGCTGGTAATGTTGGCTTCTGCCCTTCCGTTGAAGTCAGAAAAGAGGTTCAGGGAAGTCTCAGGAGCCTTTGCATTTTTCAAAAGTTCGGTGTTAATTTGTCCTGTTATACTTTCGTACCCGTTGGTTACCGTACTTCCTCCTTTGGTCAGCTGTATACTTTCTATCCATCTTCCCGGGATAAAGTTCAGTCCATAAGCAGAAGCCAGCCCACGAATTTCAGGAAGCTGCTCCTTAGTGAGGCTTGTATATTTTTGATCCAATCCAAGCATTTTTAATTGCTTGGTTCCGGTAACGGCATTGCTGAAAGAAACATCTACGGTTGCATTGGTCTCAAAGCTCTCCGATAAATTGCAACATGCAGCCTTTAAAAGTTCTTTTTTATCAATATTGAAGACAAGTCCGGTCTCTTTTTTATTTAAAGAAGTGGCCGCCCTGGAACCTGTTACAACAACACCGTCAATGCTTTTTTCCTTTTTGCTGTGAGATCCATCGGCAGGTGATGTTCCGTGTTCATCGTGGTTTTCATGTTTGGTGGCCTTCTCCTCATAATGTACTTTAGGATTAGCTTCTCCAAAGGTGAAATCCCTGTCGTACAGGCAACATCCGGGAAGACTGTTATAAACAGCGTCCGTTGCTTTGTACTTTTCATTGTCATGGCCTGCATCAGCAATGGCTTTTAAAATTTTATCTGATGAAGTTTTTGACGAATCGAAATTCAGGGTAACAGTTTGCTTTTCTGCATTCCATTCAGCGCCATCAGCCCCGGCATCTTTTGCAGCTTTTTCAATTCTTGCTTTGCATGAGGCGCAGTTCCCCCTTACATAAAATTCATTATTTTTTTTAGCAGGATGATGAGGGTAGGTTTCTGATTGAACAGGCTGAAGGTCTCTTTCGTAATGACAACATCCGGGAAGACCATCGTAGGTTGTATCAGGTGCTTTGAATTTTTCATTATCATGACCTGCCTCTGCTACTTTCTTTAAAATTTCATCTGCCGGAATATGATCTGTCTCCAGGGTCAGCGTCTGAAGATCTATGGAATAAACTGCTGTTTTTGCTCCTGCTTTTTTAGCTGCACCTTCTATTCTGGTTTTGCACATTTCACAGTTCCCTTTTACTCTGAACTGATTTTTTGAAAGGTTTTGAGCAGCAATAAATTGTGTAAATAAGAATAATGTACCAAGTAACAACCTGGAAATATATAATTTCATTGTTTAAAAGTTTAAATTAATTAAAAACGGTTCATTACAGGATGTAACAAACTTTGGGATTTTTAACTAACCTATTTTCGGCGGCTGCCATATTTCTTTTAAACGGTCTGATAAATAAGGATCTGAATATTGAAACTCCGGATTCTTATTGGCTTTATAATAAGAAAGTTCCAGCTGGAGGTTTTTAGAAAATGGGGTTTCTATATAAGTGAAACATGCAATACATGATGAGCAGCAATCATCATTACAGGACGGTTTTGAACCATTGTTTTTATGATCATTTTTTGAGCTGTGATCTTTGCAGCAATCACTTTTTCCAGTGTCTGCCTTGCAGCAGGTTTGTTGCATAGATTGGGCATAGAAGCTATCTTTAGGAACCAAGAAAATTCCTAAACAAAAAACTATTGCAAATAGGTGAAACAGCTTCATGACTGCAAAATTACAAAAATTATGGTAATGGATCACCAACTTTTACCGAACAGTTATGCCAGGGTTCTCCATGCGCAGGATTTGCTTTTGGTTTTTCTCCCATAGCCAGGTTTTGTTCTGCAGGAGCAGGAGTAGCTTGTGCTGTATTCTGGGCAGGTTGTGGAGCAGGAGCAGGTTTACTGTTTAAAGGTTGGCCTACAGGAATATCACACCGGTGTCCCGGCTGTCCGTGTGGAGGATTCATTCCCGGGGCTGTTTTTACTTGTTTGCCACTATTATCAATGGCAATTTTTCCGGGAGATACAGCATTGGGGTCAATCTGAATGGTATTGTTTCCGTTAACCGTTATATTCTGTGATACAGGAGCAGGTGATGGAGCCGGAGCGGAACTGCTGTTTAAAGGTTGTCCTACGGGAATGTCACATCGGTGTCCCGGCTGTCCGTGAGGAGGATTCATTCCGGGAGCGGTAGCAATAGGGGCTGGATTGGAAGCAGACTGAATGCCGGCCTGATCCATTAATGATGTTTTAGAAGTACTGTTAACAGCTATTCCGGGCTGCTGGGTGCCGGCTTCTTCCTGTATGTATGTTGCCCTTTCATCTTTTTTACAGGCAATGGTCAATAGTGATATGGCTATCAGGCCTAAAAATGTATTTTTCATATCCATAGGTATGAAACAAAATTAGCAAAACATTTTTAATTGTTTTGCTAATTTTTTATTTATAATCCGGTTTTTGAATTAATTTTTCACTAAAAGTCTGAATCCTTCTCCGTGTACGTTGATGATTTCTAACCCTTCGTCATCTTTTAATAATTTACGAAGCTTGGCAATATAAACATCCATACTTCTTGCCGTAAAATAATTTTCCTTCTTCCAGATCTTTCTTAAAGCAAGATCTCTTGGCATGAAATCATTTCTATGGACACAAAGAAGTTTTAAAAGTTCATTTTCTTTCGGAGAAAGCTTGTATTCTTTGTCTCCTACTTTTAACTGTCTCAGCATTGAATCGAAGAAAATATTACTGATTTTGAACTGTTCCTGTTCTTCATTTTCCAATGTAGAGCTTCTTTGAAGAATTGCTTTGATTTTGTATAGAAGAAGTTCGGTATCAAATGGCTTTGTAATATAATCATCAGCACCCAGCTGATATCCTTTTAAAATATCCTCTCTCATGTTTCTTGCGGTAAGGAAAATGATCGGTGTATTTTTATCAATCTTTTTTACATCCTCAGCTAATGAAAAACCGTCTTTTTTAGGCATCATCACATCAAAAATACAGATGTCAAATTCATTTTCTGTAAATTCCTTAAGACCCTGTTCTCCATCTGTTGCAAGGGTAACTTCAAAATTATTGATCGTTAAATAATCTTTCAGTACCGCTCCAAAACTCTGATCGTCCTCTACTAATAATATTCTGTTGCTCATAATTTTAATAATTAAAAATTAATAAATAAGAATGAACGTTCTCACTCTATCTTCCTATATTTTGTTATTGGTTATACAATTTATTATAACTGTTATATGACCATTGCCGTCCGGCTATAGATCACTGCTCGTCTTATTGCTTGTTCACTTAGCTCATCGGGAGTTTGATGGTAAACTTGCTTCCTTTTCCTTTGTGAGAGTCTACTATAATCTGTCCTTTATGCAGTTCCACAATTTTTTTCACATAAGACAGTCCCAGACCCTGTCCTTTTACATTATGAATATTCCCGGTTTCTTCCCGGAAGAATTTTTCAAAAATCTTTGTTTTATTCTGGGTTTCCATTCCCATTCCTTTATCCGACACCTCAATCACATACCAGTGTCCTTCATTTTTTGTTTCTACATGTATTTCGGGTGCTTCAGGGGAATATTTGTTGGCATTATCCAATAAGTTGACCAGCATATTGGAAATGTGGAATTCATCTATCTTAAAAATATAATTCGTTGCATTAAACTTTTGGGTAAGAGAGCCGTTTCTTTGCTCTACGATAAGATTAAAAGACTCTGTCGTTTTTTTGATCAGTTCCCTTACGTTGGTCTCTTTCAGGAATAGTTCTACTTCGTTTCTTTCTAGCTTGGACATATTAAGAACATTTTCTACCTGCTTTTTCATTCTTAGATTTTCCTGCTTGATCAGTTCAGAATAATATTTTACTTTATCCGGGTTTGTTGCAATTTTATCATTGGCCAAAGAATCCGTAGCTACTGAAATAGTCGCCAGAGGAGTTTTAAATTCATGCGACATATTGTTGATAAAGTCTGTTTTTACTTCAGCAAGCTTCTTCTGCCTCATCATATAATTGATGGAAATAATATAAATCCCTAAAATGGTAAGTAATGAAAGAAACGTCCCCAATAACATCGGCCAGTTATTCATTGCCAGGGAATATTCTTTCTTGGGAAAAACCAATGCCAGGCTATAAAGCGTACGGTCTTTTTTATCCGTAAAAAGAGGATAAGTATAAGTGTTGTTGTCCTTTTTCTCTTTATATACTTTATTGGCTACACTGGTAAGCTTGTTGTTTTTATCAACAACGCCATACCCGAATTTGGCAGTAATACCCCTTATTTTAAGCTCTTTAGCAATTACAGAATCAAGAATAACCGGATCAACTCTTTTAGCAATCGGCAGATTATTTCCATATACTTTTACAAACTCCTTGATGGCGTAATCTCCATTTTCAATATCCGTATTCAGATCGGCTGTAAGGAGCTCACGGTTTGTGGTGTCTCTTTTAATCTTATAAGCTGCTTCATCCGTATACAAAGTTGTCAGCTTTACAGAATCCCCTTTTTGCGAGATCGGCAGCTGCGTTTTTGAAATGATATTTTTTGAATAGATAATTTGTCTCTGGGTTCCGGAATCTTCTACCTGCTGAATGGTGGTTAAAGAAGGCTGACTATTGTTGGCGAGGATTGTATTTCTATTGTCTTTACTCAGATATTTGTCGGCCTCAATTTCCTCTATACTCTTTGAGGTATTTTCCAGGGCGGAATAAACTTTATTGGAAAAATCCTGTTCCAGCGCACCGTAATAGCCTTTCAACCAATAAAATTGGAGCGTTACAAAAACAATCAGTGAGATCGTCATAAACACCGAAATTATTGGGATGAACTTATTATTCATTATTGTAACTTATATATATTCGAAAAATGAATGTTAAAATTAATTGTTTTAAGACTTCATAAACAAAAAACGAGCCAAAAAATTGTATTTTTTTTCTTAAAACAGAGTTTTTTAACAATTATTTATGAATATGTATTACTTGTCATAGAAAAAGTCCGGTCAATAAATAAAATATTACCTTTATTAAAATATTATTTATGAAATCTAATATTGTTTTCAACAAAGATTTTGATTCAAATACTGCTTATGTAATGAAAATTTACAATGCAGATGTTTCAAAAGTATGGAATTATTTCACCCTGCCCGAATTGTTGGATCAGTGGTGGGGCCCAAAGCCCTGGAGATGCGAAACGCTGCGTCAGGATTTTAAAGAAGGTGGAATCTGGCTGTATGCGATGGTGGGACCTGATGGAGAGAAACATTACTCTCAGTCTCAGTACGGTGAGATCATAGAACACCGAAGCCTGGATTGGATGAGTGCTTTCTGTGATGAAAAAGGAATGATCAATGAAGATTTTCCCAGGTCAAAATGGCTGATTGGCTTTACGGGAGTAGAAGAAGGAACCAAAGTGACAGTCAATATTCATTATCAGTCAGCGGAAATAATGAAAAAAATGTTTGATATGGGCTTTGAAGAAGGCTTTACCATGGGACTGAATCAGCTTGAAGAAATTATCGGAAATTAGTCAGTGAGATGGCGAGTAAACATCGGTAATAAAAGCAGGGCTTTCGTAGAAAGGTTCCTGCTTTTATTACTTTAATGTTCAGATGATTGTTGGAATCATAGCTTTTCTATACTTATAAAAGTTCCGTCTGTAGGAATAATTTTATAGACATCGGCAACGGTGAGAATAGAAACACCTCCTGAAACCTGTACCTTAAGCTGATCTCCTTTATCAAACATGGCAAGGAACTCCATCGTTCCTACTCTGTTGGCTCCGGCTGTAATGAGAATAGCTTCATTTAAAGAAACATCATTTCGGGCGAGCACATTTCCGTTTTTAAGAGCTCTGAAAGAAATGGTCGGCGGGCTCACGTGCAATCCCGACGTTTTTACCTTTAAACTGATAAGCACTTTATAAAAGCCAGATTCTCTGAAAGTGAAGTTAGTAAAGTTATTGTTCACTGTTCCCTGAGGATCGATAATACCTAGTTTATCGATATCTGATGTGCTGTTATAGAATCCGAACGGAACATCTTTCTGTCCACAACCGATAAGTATACAGGCTACAGAGGGCAATTCGTTTTCCGGCATTGCCGGATTCATGCTGGCACGGGTTATTCTGCCTCCGTCTTCATAAAAAGTGGGTTTCCATTTTTCACCATCATATACCACCACTCTTTTGATATCTTTCTGATACATGATCATTCCCTGCATAGTGGGGTCATCGTCAAAGTGATCGGCCTGATGTATGTTATATAAAGGTAAGGCAGATTCGGTTTCAGCTGTTGGAATAATCATTCCTTTGGAGGTGTCAGGATGATCTTCTTTATTGACAACAGTAAGCATGGAATGGGAACTTGGAGTTGAATGACTGCCTATGATAACCTGGGAAAATGCCAGCTTTGCGGTTAGCAATAACCCGATGGTATATATATTCTTTCTCATATTAATTTAATTTTTCAATGTATAAAAAGGTATCCTTATCGCTCATTTTAAAGGTAACTCCTGTTCCTACATTCAATCCGGTATCAGCTTGGATGCCTGCTCTCAGACGGATTTGATCTCCGGCATGTAGAAATTTTATAGTGGAAAAACTGTTGATGGAATTGGAGCTACCTGCTGTGACCAGTAATCCATATAAGAGAAAGCTGTTTTCATGTATTTTTTGCCAGCCGTCTCCCTGGGCATTCACGTACAGAGCCTGCAGGGAAACAATAGTAGCTGCATTACCTACAGATAAGCCTCCGGCACTACTTGTTTTTACCGATGGATTGATTCTGTAAAAACCATCGGCCGGAATGGTAATTTCTCCGTTAGAATTGACGGTTACTCCCAGATTATTTACATTATTCCTGTCAATATCATTGAGAACGTTAAATACTAAGGTTGGACGCCCCGTAATTCCTAATACGTTGGCAACAGTATGATCTGAAGCGTTAGAGCCCAGTATGCTTACATTTTTATAATTTTTAATACTTTTTTCTGTAGCGGCTATCCATCTGTATCCATCGTATTTTACAACATCTCTAATTTCTTTATTATAAAACACGAGCCCGTTATCTTTAGGGCTGTTTTCATACAGATCAGGTAATGCGGAATTATAATGGGGAAGTTCAGTATGGTTTTCCACGACAGGGAGCATGATGCCTTTTGTATTGCTTTCTACATGTAATACAGCTCTTGGATGTATGATTTCAGGTCTGTTGCCCATTTTTACCTGAGCATATCCCCATTGTCCTGTAGTGATCAGAATAATGGTTTTGAGGGTAATTGTTTTTATGGTCATTTTAATCGCTTATTTTAGTGAACATTATTTCTCGTGGATAATATTTGGCAATATTAATCCCCGTGGCGGCCGTTAAAGTAACCACTACAGATACTGTTGCCAGGGGAGAATGTATCCTGGATATGATATAGTCTCCGGCTTTCAAACGAATTCTGGTGGTGGTAAACGCTGCAGTGTTGGTATCGCCGCCAATACCAAGGATTCCATAATAATCAGGGAAGAAAGTACTGAGTTTTGCCTCACTGTAACTTCCGTCATCCTGCTTTAGATAAGCTCTTAACTGATATTGAGGTCCGCTCGTTAAAGAAACGGCTCCACCGGTTTTCGATGGAATATTCAGATAGATATCATAGACACCGGGTTCATTAATTACAAATTTTGCGTTATCAAAACTTTTGTCGCCATATAAGCCTCCTCCCGGTACTATGGCTGTCTCCCTTGTTATATTAAGGTTATTATAAGACTGGATGCCATCAACCGGCGCACTGAATCCCAGGCCTACGTGCCGCCCACATCCGAGAAGGACGCAAACCACACTCGTCTCTTCATTGGCCGTAGATAGAAACCTGCTTTGCTTTTTATTGAAACCGGAAGCTGCAGGTGCAGGCTCGTTATTCCATTGCGTTCCGTCATAAGAGTAAAAGGTAGCATGCGTCTTTTCAAACATCATCATTCCTGTCATTTCTTTATCAGGAGCTGCATTGTAGAGGGGAAGGTTTTCCGGAGTGGAAACTTCGGGGAGTAACATTCCCCAACTTTTTCCGCCATATTGGCCATCTACCTGTAAAATAGCTTTACTGTGAATCCCGGCACTTTTGTTTTTTGAAATTCCTACTTGTGGAAAGGCCAGACTAAAAATGATCAACATCAAAGAAGTGTTAATTTTTTTCATATTCGATTCTATTTAATTTTAAAATCCGTTTTGTTCAGAAGTATTTTTTGAAATACATGGTTTTCAATTTTTTAGATGGTGTATTTTTATTCAATATTTTATCTGTCCGTATTCATAGAATGAATCGGATATACATGGGTTGCCTTTTTTTCCAAACCTGGGGTTTGAAGAAATTGACCATAATATTCTGAGGGAAATCAGCGCACAGCAAAAGGGCTGAAAGAATGTGGTCTGGTGAGCCTAAAATACAAAACTAATATGGTATAAACGCCCTGTTTATGGGAGAAAATGCAATTTTTTTGTTGATCACAATGAAATGAAGAACAAAGAAAAGTCCATTTTAAATTGTAATATATTGGGAATGAACACGAATCCTATGTTAACTAAATGTTATTTACAATATGGTATTTATTAACAAATTGTTCATTTTTAATGAAAAATGCAGGCCTTAAAGCCTGCATTTGGTAGTATTTCATGAGGTTCTGCGGATTACCGGTTCCCTAAAACAGGCGTCAATCCACGGATACAGCTCTTTTAAATCAATTCTTCCTCCTGGAAATATTGAATAATTGCTTTTTTCATAAGCAAAGTTTGCTCGTTAGGTTTAAGCTCCGGAAGGTCTTCCAGCTTTTCAAACTGTGGCCATCCGTCTTCATAGTGGGTGAACTTATAATACCCAAAAGGCTCCAGCAGCCTGCATACGGCAATATGAATCAGGTTGACTTTGTCATCTTTGGTATATTTCTGCTGTCCACTCCCCAGTTCCTGCAGTCCTATTAAAAACAACAGGGTTTCAATCGGGGGATTTTTTTCAGTCTGGAAGTTATCTTCAAAAAACTGTTCTATCTTTTTCCAATATTCGGACTCGTTCATATAATTGATAAATGATGATTAATAATTAATGTTGTTACTGTTTAATTTCTTCCTTTGGTTATTTTTAAAAGGAGAAGTTATCTTAATCTTATATGATTAACTCTTTTATCCTTTGTTATCAATCTTCAATAAAAACGCATATTCAAGCGCATCTTCTTTCAGGGATTCAAATCTTCCGCTTGCACCGCCATGACCTGAGCTCATATCTGTTTTAAAGATCAGAATGTTATTGTCTGTCTTGAGTTCTCTCAGTTTTGCAGTCCATTTTGCAGGCTCCCAATACTGAACCTGTGAATCATGAAAGCCTGTTGTAATAAGCATATGCGGATATTCTTTAGCTTCTACATTGTCATAAGGAGAATATTCTTTCATATACTGGTAATATTCTTTATCATTTGGATTTCCCCATTCATCATATTCTCCGGTGGTTAAAGGAATGGTGTCATCCAGCATGGTTGTTACCACATCTACAAAAGGAACCTGTGCTACAATTCCGTTAAACAACCGGGGTTCGTAATTAACCACAGCTCCTACCAAAAGGCCACCAGCGCTGCCGCCCATAGCATACATGTGTTTTGATGACGTGTAATTCTCTTTGATCAGATATTTCCCGGCATCAATAAAATCAAAGAATGTATTTTTCTTAAACAGCATTTTTCCGTCTTCGTACCACTCCCTTCCCAGGTATTCTCCACCACGGATATGAGCAATGGCATAAATAAAGCCACGGTCAAGAAGGGATAACCTTACATTTGAAAAGCTTGCATCCACAGTATGTCCATAGCTGCCATAACCATATAATAAAAGCGGAGTATCGGCAGATTTCTGAGTGTCTTTATGGTAAACTAGAGAAACCGGAATTTTCGTTTTACCATCCCGGGAATCAGCCCAGATTCTTTCAGAGATATAATTTTCAGGAAAAAACTTTCCGCCCAAAACTTCCTGTTGTTTTAAAAGCTTTGTTGTCTTTTCTTTCATATTATACTCATAGGTAGAGCTTGGCTGAGTCAGAGAAGTATAGCCATAGCGTAATACTTCCGTATCAAATTCCAGATTGATGCCAATATAGGCGGTGTAAGTAGGATCTGAGAAAGGGAGATAATAAGATTCCTGTTTTTTTTCATCAATAATCCTGATTTGGAGCAGGCCTTTTTCTCTTTCTTCAAGGACAAGATAATCCTTAAAAATTTCAAAGCCTTCCAATAAAACTTCAGCCCGGTGCGGAATTACATCTACCCAGTTTTCCATACCACAATGGTTGATCTTTGTTTTTACAATTTTGAAATTGAAAGCATCATCAGCGTTTGTGATGATATAGAATTCATCCTCATAATGCTCTACGGAATATTCCAGGTCATCTATTCTTGGCTGAATAATTGTCCAGTCAGCAAAAACATTATCTGCAGGAATGAAACGGTGCTCATCTGAGATAGTACTGGAACTTGCGATAAAAATATATTGTAAAGATTTTGTTTTAAAAACATTGACGTCAAAAGTTTCATCCTCTTCGTGGAAAATCAAAACATCTTCTGATGCATCAGTGCCCAGTTCATGTCTATACACCTGAAAGGCCCGGAGGCTTTTATCCTTTCTGATATAAAAAACATGTTTGTTATCATTAGCCCATACTGCTTTTCCGGTTGTATTGAGAATCTGGTCAGGGAGGATTTCTCCTGTTTTTAAATTTTTGAAGTTCAGGGTATAGATTCTTCTTCCTACATCATCGGCCGAAAAAGAGGCCAGTTCATTATCAGGGCTTACGGCAACGCTTCCCACTTCGAAATACTCTTTACCTTCTGCCAGTATATTAACATCCAGTACAATTTCTTCCTGATGATCCAGGCTTTGGTATTTTCTGCAGAAAATGGGGTATTCTTTGCCTTCTTCGTAACGTACGATATACCAATATTCATTGAAGAAGTAAGGAAGGGATTCGTCATCTTTTTTGTAACGTGCTTTCATTTCTTCAAAAAGCTCTTCCTGAAGGGCTTCAGTGTCTTTCATGATGAATTCTTCGTAAGCATTTTCTTCTTCAAGATATTTGATGACTTCGGGATTTTCCCTCTCGTTGAGCCAGAAGTAATTGTCAATTCTTCTGTCGCCATGAGTTTCTAATATTTTTTCTATTTTTTTTGCTTGTGGAGCTTTCATCCGGATAATTTAATGGTTTATTTGAGGTCAGGTCCGTCCTTTTTTATTTTTCCTTTTGAAAACCTTTAATAAAGGACGTTTCATTTAATATTAATTTTTGTTCAAATTTAGTTAAAAAAAAACCATCTTTCCTCGTATTGAAAAGATGGCAGTTTTATTTTCGGGTTTAAAGACTACTTGTGAAGTGCTTTAATATATTTTTCAAGGGCCATAGTCATGGATGGTGTTTCCTTCGTAGGGGCCATTAAATCTACTTTTAATCCGGCTTCTTCCGCAGCAGCCAGCGTGGTGTTTCCAAAAACTCCGATCTTTGTTTCATCCTGTTTGAAATCAGGGAAGTTCTGTTGCAGAGACTTGATGCCCTGGGGGCTGAAGAAGATCAGCATATCGTAGTCCTTAATGTTGATATCAGTCAGGTCACTGCATACGGTACGGTACATAATGGCCCTTGTCCATTCAACATTGGCAGAATCCAGAGTCTTCACAATATCCGGACTTAAAACATCTGAAGATGGCAACAGGTATTTTTCAGTTGGGAATTTTTTAAAAAGAGGAAGCAGGTCAGAGAAATTTTTCTCCCCGAAGCTGATTTTTCTTTTTCTGTAGACAATATGTTTCTGCAGATAATTGGCAATGGCTTCCGACTGGCAGATATATCTCATCGTATCAGGAACTGCAAAACGCAGCTCTTCTGCCAATCTGAAATAATGGTCAATCGCATTCTTACTGGTAAAAATAATTCCAGTGTATTGCGTCAGATCTATTTTCTGAGTTCTCAGTTCTTTATTGTCAACTCCTTCGACATGGATAAATGGACGGAAATCAATCTTTATTTTTTCCTTCTTCGCAATATCCAAGTATGGAGAAGATTCACTAGGCGCTGGTTGAGAAACCAATATGGACTTTATTCTCATCATTGACATTTATTAAAAAAATAACAACTTCCAAAGCAGTAATAATGGTGCGATTTGGAGGGTGCAAATATACAAAAATTTATAATACCATTTTTCCGGAAGAATCTTGTTCTTGTGAAATAAGTAGAAAAATACTTTGAAAATGAACACAAAAGAAAAGAAACAGAAGTAGTATAAAAACATTTTATTTCTGTCGATAGGGAAGTAATAATGGGCTACACATAAGATTATCAGTAAAAATGACAGGATGAAATAAAATTTGGTAGAGGTAAAATAAAAAATTGTCCATTTTTTTCCATCTCCTATACTTTGATAAAATAAAAATCCTAATGCTGATTTTATACCATAAAAAAATACAACGATCAGGAAGGTATATCCAAATTTATTCAGCTGATAGCCCAGTACCTGCAAATCCGCAATATATTTCGGAACCACAGGAATGTATTGTGAAATTAAAACAGAAAGGGTAAGAGCCGTTACACAAGAGGTAATGAACCAGCTTGGCAGGTTATTGCTTGCATCAAAGTATTTTTGAAGCAGAAAATCTTTCAGGCTGGCGTCTCTTTCTATGATGTTCATCATAAAAACATATAAAAATATACAACCCACGAGGATGAAGATTACCCAATCGTTGTTCTCAGGTATTCTTACATGATTGATGAAGTTTTGTGATGACGGCAAATTTTACGTTTTTTGGGGTTATTAACGGCAAACAACATAGCTGGCATAGATTTCTCTTTTAACCTGATCTGTGAATCTGACGTTAAAATATATTATCATTAATTACAAATTATCAGAACAGCTGAATAACGCTTTCATTTAATTCATTGAATCCAATGATAAATATTTTTGCAAAATTATAGATTATTTTGTATAAAATAAAAAGGTTAAATAAACTATCTTTGCAAACTGAAATGAAAAAACTAGTCATTATCCCAACCTATAACGAAAAGGAAAATATTGAAAATATTATTTCCGCGGTTTTTGCATTGGAAGATGACTTTCATGTTTTAGTAGTGGATGATTCTTCTCCGGACGGAACGGCAGAGGTTGTAAAAGAAATGCAAAAGAACTATCCCCAATATCTGCACCTGTCGGTAAGACATGTTAAAGACGGTTTGGGAAAGGCTTATATCCATGGATTTAAATGGGCCATTGAAAATAAATATGATTATATTTTTGAAATGGATGCCGATTTGTCGCATAACCCTAATGATTTACCCAAGCTTTTTGAAGCTTGTTTAAACGCGGATATGGCTATCGGTTCCCGTTATTCAAAAGGAGTGAATGTGGTTAACTGGCCAATGGGAAGGGTATTGCTTTCCTATTTTGCGTCAAAATATGTGAGGTTTATTTTAGGACTTCCGATTCATGACACTACAGCCGGTTTTGTATGCTTTTCCCGGAAAGTATTGGAAGAAATCGGATTGGATAATGTGAGATTGAAAGGCTATGGATTCCAGATAGAAATGAAATTCAGGGCATATAAAAAAGGCTTTAAAATTGTAGAGGTTCCTATTATATTCACCAACAGGGTGCTAGGAGAAAGCAAAATGAACGGGGGAATTATCCATGAAGCTGTGTTTGGAGTTTTAAACTTAAAGTGGAAATCAATAATCAACAGGTTATGAAACACTGCATGAACAATTTTTCTATGGAAAAACATGAGTTCCGGGAGACCATTGCAAAATGTAAAGATAGGCTGGTGAAAAAGCTGATCTGTGTTTTTGTGGTATTGACCATGTTTTCCTGCAGTGATTATATTGATAAACCTAAAAACCTTATTGATGAGAATGTGATGGCGGAAGTCATTGCAGATTTGATGATCAATGATCAGGCAAATTTCGTTTATCCGGATAAAAATATGGAGGCCGGAACCAGATTTATTCTGAAATCTCATCATATAAAACCTGATGACTTTATTGAAAGCTTCAAGTATTATGTAATTAAAGAAAAAATGCAGGATATTGCTAACGATGCCCAGGAAATTTTGTTAAAGAAAGATCCGAAGGCAGCTCAATATGTAAAAGATAAGCTGAAACAAAACGGAAACCCGCCGGCCCTTGTAAGGTAAGGCACGTTTTTAGTAAAAGCAACGGTCATCGGGTAACGATGATATGTAAAAAGAATACGGATGAAATTTTTTAATATAGAAAAAACCTCTGAAGGAAAAGCAAGAGCAGGGGAGATAACCACAGATCACGGGAAAATTCAGACTCCCATTTTTATGCCTGTGGGAACTGTAGCAAGTGTAAAGACAGTTCATCAGAGAGAATTAAAAGAAGACATAAAAGCCCAGATTATTTTGGGTAATACCTATCACCTTTACCTGCGTCCGGGTATGGAAACAATGCAGGATGCTGGCGGATTGCATAAATTTATGAACTGGGATCTGCCTATACTTACAGATTCGGGAGGTTTCCAGGTGTTTTCATTGGCGGGCAGCAGGAAAATGACAGAAGAAGGGGCGAGGTTCAAATCTCATATCGACGGAAGTTATCACATGTTCTCCCCGGAAAGATCAATGGAGATCCAGAGACAGATCGGGGCCGATATTTTTATGGCTTTTGACGAATGTACTCCTTATCCTTGTGATTACAACCAGGCAAAATCATCCATGGAGCTGACGCATCGTTGGCTGAAAAGATGTATCGATTGGACCAATAATAACCCCGAGCTATACGGACATAAGCAAAGGCTTTTCCCGATTGTGCAGGGATCTACCTATTCGGATTTAAGGAAAATATCTGCTGAAGTTATTTCAGAAGCAGGTGCAGAAGGAAATGCAATCGGAGGCCTTTCGGTAGGGGAGCCCGAAGAAGAAATGTATAGAATTACCGATGAGGTTACCGATATTCTTCCAAAAGAAAAACCAAGATATCTGATGGGGGTAGGTACTCCGTGGAATATCCTGGAATCTATCGGATTGGGTATTGATATGATGGATTGCGTAATGCCTACAAGGAATGCAAGAAACGCAATGCTTTTTACCTGGAATGGGGTCATGAATCTTAAAAATGAAAAATGGAAACGTGACTTCTCGCCATTGGACGAATTCGGAACCAGCTTTGTAGACAGAGAATATTCAAAAGCGTACCTTCGTCATTTATTCGTGTCAAAGGAATATCTGGCAAAACAGATTGCTTCTGTTCATAATCTTGCATTTTATCTGGATCTGGTAAAAGTGGCAAGAGAACATATCCTGGCAGGAGATTTCTACGAATGGAAAAACGCTGTAGTTCCAATCCTGAGACAAAGACTATAAAAAAAAAGTATGCTTAAAATTATAGACAGATATATCATCAAAAAATATCTTGGAACGTTCAGTTTCATGCTGATACTGTTGTCTATAGTTGTACTCGTAATCGATGTCCAGCAAAAGATTCCCAGGATAGAAAATGCCAAAGCCATAGATCCTAAATTGGATCTGGTGTATTTCCTCATCCATTTTTATCCTTTCTGGATTATTAATCTTGTGGTGACCTTCCTGTCTATTCTGGTATTTATTACAGTAATTTATTTTACCTCGAGAATGGCCAATAATACCGAAATTGTTGCCATTATCAGTAGTGGGGCAAGCTTTCACCGGTTTGCAAAACCTTATCTGTATACTTCCATACTGATCGCCCTGATTTCCCTTACGGTGAATCATATGGTACTGCCATGGGCCAATATCAAAAAAAATGAACTGGAAGCCTATACTTACAATGCGGCCAATAAAGAAAAAATATTAGGGACAGCTCCGGCCTCTTCACAGCTGAGTAAAACGGAGTATATCTTTGTAGATTCCTGGAACAAAAGAGAAAAAAGAGGCTCCAGCTTTATTTATCAGAAGTTTGATAAAAACAGGAGAATGATTTATGAGCTGAAGGCAGGAGAAGTATACTGGGATAATACCAAAAAGCAGTTTGTTTTGAATAATTACCTTGAAAAAACGATCAATAAAGACAATACTGAAAAATTGGGTAACGGATCGGAGTTGAGAAAAAATTACGGACATTCCCCCGAAGAACTTTTTCCTAATGAACTCCTTGGCCAGAACAAAACCACTCCTGAGCTCTTAAAATTTATTGAAAGGGAAAAAGCCAGGGGAAACAGCAACCTGAATTCTTACCTGAATGAGCTGTATCAAAGGACTTCAATGCCTGTTTCTATTGTTATCCTGACCTTTTTGGCACTCTCGCTCTCTTCTCAAAAGAAAAGAGGAGGGCTCGGAATTAACCTGGCAATAGGGATTTCATTAGCTTTCCTTTTTGTGTTCTCCTTTGAAGCCTTGAAGGTTGTTTCAGAAAATAAAAGCTTACCTCCGGCTTTAGCAATGTGGCTGCCCAATCTGGTATTCCTGCCCCTTACGCTTTATCTTTACCTTAAAAGAGCCAATCAGTAGAGAAGCTTTACTTCTTTGTGATAAAAAGAGCGCATTCCGTCTTCCAGTTCGATCCACAGTTCACCTCGTTCATCTGCCTTCCGGATGATGCCATTTTGTCGTTCTTTTTCAATCTCAAAAACTGAGATCTCATCCTTTCGGAACAAATGTTTATTGAATTCATCAAGAATTTCCCGGTCGCTGGGAATATTTTTCAGTTTTTCAGACACGAATTCATGAAGGCTCAATGCCAGCTCTTCAAGGTCAAATTGCTTGCCTGTCTGTGTCAGAAGAGAGCCTGCGTTAGATATAGCTTCGAATTTATCCTGAAGGATATTGATTCCGGCTCCTATGATGAAATAATTATTTTGATTAATTTTTTTCTTTTCAATTAAAATTCCGACGATTTTTTTACCTTTAAGGATGATATCATTCGGCCATTTGATCTTTACGTCATAATCAGCCAATTTGGCAAGGAAATCCCGGATAATAATTGCGGTATAATAATTGAAGATAAAGTCGGAACACAGGATGTTTTGAATATTCACTGCCAGCGTATATGCCAGATTTTTTTCGGCAGTCTGAGTCCATACATTTCCATACTGGCCACGACCTTTTGTCTGATTAAAAGTATGGAGGCCTATAAAATCTGAACTCTCATAAAGTAAAAACTTTGATATTTCGTCATTAGTAGAAGAACACTCTTTCAGGTAGAATAGTTGACTCATTTAAGAAAACTTTAAGACATTAAGGGGGTAAAAGTAAGGTTAAAGTAAAGAAAAAACAATAAATTTGCAGATTATAGTATATTTTTAATGAATAAAACAACAGAAAAACAAGAATTATTAGATAAAATCGTTGAAGCTATCCAGGATGTAAAAGGAGAAGATATCATGGTCTTTGATCTTTCAAACATCGAAAACTCAGTGGCAGAAACGTTCGTAATATGCAGTGGAAACTCAAATACACAGGTAGCAGCATTGGCGGGAAGTGTAGAGAAGAAAGTAAGAAACGAGCTGAAAGAAAGACCTTGGCATGTAGAAGGAACTGAGAATGCAATGTGGGTACTGGTGGATTATGTTTCGGTGGTAGTTCATATATTTCAAAAACAGGTACGTGAGTACTATGACATAGAAGAGCTTTGGGGTGACGCTGTCATTACCAAAATTGAAAACGAGTAATTATAAATTTTAAAAAGTATAAATGAACAATAAAGGATTCAACTGGTTTTTTCCTATTGCAATCATAGCTCTTTTGCTATTCTTTGGTTCCAATTTCTTAGGAGGGGATAGTGCAAAATCTATTGATGAAGATGGTTTCTTCAGAGAAATGCAGGCAGGGAAAGTCCAGAATATTATTATATACAAAGACACGGAGAAAGCTGATGTTTTCTTGACTAAAGTAGCAAAGACGGCCATGGTGAATAAATCTGCCAGCGAAAATAACCCGCTTTCTGCATTTGATATGGCTCCTAAAGCAGATTTTTCTGTGAAATATGGTGACCTTCAGCTTTTCCTTCAAAAATTTGATCAGATAAAAGCCGCAGATCCGGCGATTAAGACCACAAAAGATTATGGAGCAGGGAAAAACCCGTTCATGGATATCTTAGTGTCAGCCTTAATCTGGATTGCAATTTTAGGACTGTTTTATTTCCTTCTTTTCAGAAAGATGGGCGGTGGCGGAGGTCCCGGTGGACAAATTTTCTCTATCGGAAAATCCAAAGCGAAGCTTTTTGATGAAAAAGAAAGAATTCAGGTAACATTTAAAGATGTTGCAGGACTGGAAGGTGCTAAAGAAGAAGTACAGGAAGTCGTTGATTTCTTAAAAAATTCTGAAAAATATACCAAACTGGGCGGAAAAATTCCTAAAGGAGTACTTTTGGTAGGTCCTCCGGGAACCGGTAAAACATTATTGGCGAAAGCGGTGGCCGGCGAAGCAAAAGTTCCTTTCTTCTCCCTTTCGGGTTCTGATTTTGTGGAAATGTTTGTAGGAGTAGGGGCTTCAAGGGTAAGAGACCTTTTTGCTCAGGCGAAAGCCAAATCTCCGGCGATCATTTTTATCGATGAAATTGATGCCATCGGGCGCGCAAGAGGAAAAAATAATTTCTCCGGCGGAAATGATGAAAGAGAAAATACCCTGAACCAGCTTCTTACAGAAATGGATGGTTTCGGAACCGATACGAATGTGATCGTTATGGCAGCAACCAACAGAGCGGATATCCTTGATAAAGCTTTGATGAGAGCAGGACGTTTTGACCGTTCAATTTATGTAGACCTTCCGGAACTTCATGAAAGAAGACAGATTTTTGATGTTCACCTGAAGAAAATTAAACTGGATGATAATGTAGACAGGGAATTCCTTGCTAAGCAAACCCCTGGATTCAGTGGTGCTGATATTGCGAACGTTTGTAACGAGGCAGCCCTTATTGCAGCAAGAAATAACCATACTTCTGTAACCAAACAGGACTTCCTAGATGCCGTAGACAGAATCATTGGAGGTCTTGAAAAGAAAAATAAGGCAATCAAGCCATCTGAGAAGAAGAGAGTAGCTTATCACGAAGCAGGACATGCGACAATTTCCTGGTTGGTAGAACATGCTTCTCCACTTTTAAAAGTAACTATTGTTCCGAGAGGACGCTCATTAGGAGCAGCATGGTATCTTCCTGAGGAAAGACAGCTGACCACTACCGAGCAGATGCTGGATGAAATGTGTGCTACTTTAGGAGGAAGGGCGGCAGAGCAGGTAATCTTTAATAATATTTCCACAGGAGCACTTTCTGACCTGGAGACAGTAACGAAAAGAGCCCAGGCGATGGTTACGATCTATGGATTAAGCCCGAATATCGGTAATATTTCTTACTATGACAGTTCAGGACAGTCTGAATATTCTTTCGGAAAGCCTTATTCTGAAGAAACAGCAACTAAAATTGATGCAGAGATTAAATCAATTATCGAAAATCAATATGAAAGGGCAGTAAGAATCCTTGCTGAAAATAAAGATAAACTGGATGCTTTAGCCAATAAACTTTTAGAAAAAGAGGTGATCTTCCGGGAAGATTTAGAAGAAATATTCGGAAAAAGAGCATGGGATCCTGAATTGACAGAGAAGCCTGTAACCAATACTATTCCTGAAAAAGAAAAGGAAGAAATATTGGAGACACCTCAGATCAAGGATAAAGAAGAAGAAAGCGAAATTCAGGCTCCTGAAAGCCCGACACAGCTTTAAAATTCTTAAAAAATAAAGTAAATGGAAACCTGACAGCTTTAAAATTGTCAGGTTTTTTCATATTTCAAGAGACATTTTTAGAATCTATTGTAATTATTTTCTATTTTTGTATAAAGTTGACTAAAAATAGATTAAGTTGAATTTATTCAAGAGGATTGTAAGCAAACTTACCAACCAGCCTGAGGAAGAGGAAAAACAGAGCCTGGAGAAACTTGGGGACTCGCTTAAGAATGCGGATCTCGACTATAAGTTTGCGCAATTATTTACGCATTCAGGGGGATTTTTCAATTATTGTGCAGATGAAGCGGAGGCTCTACAAACTTTAAATCAAATTATCAAGATAGAAGGAATCAGCAACCTTTTCTGTTGGGATAAAGAACTTCAGAACTTCCTGAATGTAGTGAAGAGTTCCTATACATCAGAACTGGCCCCGTCAAATGATGCAGCATTTATTACTTGTGAATATCTGATTGCCTATGACGGAAGGATCATGCTTTCTCACAATAATATTCTCCATTACCACTCTTCAAGATTACCGGATAAAATTATTATCATTGCCAATGTTTCACAGATTGTCAATAATCTCAATGATGCAATGGGGAAAATAAAAAGAAACGGAAATATCAAGAACCTCACTTCCATCAGTGGAAGCCAGTCTAAAATGGACAGTTCTTCCAATTCCAATACAAAATTGTTTTTATTGCTGCTTGAAGATTAGGCAACCACTTATAAATTTTAAATTTTGGACAAAAATCTCATTCAAAGAACCATTTCAGGCTTAGTGTATGTAGCCATTATCATTCTTTGTACAACTCCGCTTGGAGCACAACTGATCAATCATCTGTCTCCCGGCCTTATCCAGCAGCAATACCTCTATCATGGACTGATCAGTTTACTGCTGATTGTAGGTACCTGGGAATGTGTTAAAATCATGAAGTTTGGAAAAGGTTATGAAAAATGGGTGGTTTTCCCACTGGTGATTTTTATATTGTATGTTTTCTCCAAACGATATTTTCATCATGATTTCTTTTTTGATTTCAGGTTGAGTGAAATATTAGCGCTTGCCCTCATCGGGATAGCTGTAGTGACCTTGTTTAAATATCCCAGCGAATTATATTATGATAGCGGGAAACTGATTTTTTCCGTTATTTACGTGGCGCTCCCGTTTAGTTTTGCCCTGGGACTGCCAAAGTTTTCCAGTTATAACAATTCTTTCTCTCTGGAAGTTCTTTTTTTGTTTATCCTGATCTGGAGCAGTGATACCTTTGCGTATCTGGTAGGGAAATTCTTCGGAAAACATAAAATGGCCCCTAAAATATCTCCCAAAAAGACATGGGAAGGCTATGCAGGGGGCGTTGTTTTAACCTTGATTTTATCCTACTTTATAGAACATTACCAGCCGGAGCTCAGAGGGAACTGGATGGTGGTGGGATTCCTGGTGGCAGCTTTTGCTCCGTTGGGAGACCTGGTAGAGAGTCAGCTGAAAAGAAATTTCGGGGTGAAAGACAGTGGGAACATTATTCCCGGACATGGAGGAGTTTTAGATAGACTGGATAGTTTCATAATCTGTGTTCCTGTCGTATATTTGTACTTTATTTTAGAAAAATTTATTTAATCTCATGAAATTACATAGAGAATCAAAAGGAACAATTACCGTAGCTACCCTGGTTTTTGTCATATTAGGAGCTTTAGCTATTTATTTCCTTAAAATGTGGTCATTAGTGATCATTATGCCTTTATTGGTTATTTATGGACTTGTATTCTGGTTTTTCAGAGTACCTGACCGTAACATTCTTGATCACAAAGAAAATGTAATCGCTCCGGTGGATGGAAAAGTGGTAATGATCAAGGAAGTGGAGGAGAATGAATTTGTGAAAGGAAAAGCCATTCAGGTCTCTATCTTCATGTCTCCACTGAATGTGCATATTTGCAGATACCCGGTTACAGGAAAAGTGGTTTATAAAAAATACCATCCCGGAAAATATCTGGTAGCATGGCATGAGAAATCATCTACAGATAATGAGAGAACAACTGTAGCCGTTGAAACGCTTACCCATCATAGAGTGGTATTCAGACAGATTGCAGGATATGTGGCAAGAAGGATTGTTTTCTATTGTAATGAAGGAGATCAGGCAAAAGCAGGGCATGAGTTCGGATTCATTAAGTTCGGATCAAGAATGGATGTTTTCCTGCCTTTGGACACTGAAATTGTCTGTAAGATCGGAGATATTACAAAAGGGGGCTTAGATGTTATTGCCAGATTGAAAAATTAAAATCAACGATTAATTATAGTCTCTCGCAGATTTTGCAAATTAAGCAAATGGATGAAAATATCATTTGCGGACCGGCAAAATCTGCGGGAGTTTTTTTATTTCTTTTTCTAAGGTAAACTCCATCAATAAAAAAAGAGAAACATCTATCCCAGCTTCAATTTTTAATTAAATTCTGTTGACAGCTATTAATATGTATGTTTTCTGTCTATTTGATATACGGTTTTATCTCGTCCAGCAAGCTTAAAATAAACTTTACTGGCAGATCTTCTTCCACATCAATTAAAAGGATTTTAAACTTCTTCCTGCCGTCCTGGATGAGTTCCGGATAATCAAGTTTGTCACCGTGGTAAAAGCTCAGGTAATGCTTTTTATATTTCTTGCTATAATAGAAATAGCACAGCATTTTCTTTTTGTATTTGATAAAAGGAAGTCCGAAGCTTAATGTTTCTGTGATATTTTCCCGATCCGAATCTAAAATAGCCTTCCGTAAAAATAAAAGAGTACTTCTTTCAGGTTCTTCGATTCTGTAGAAATACTCTTGTATAGGGTTCATTTTTAAAATTAATTAAAGATTAGTCAAAGTTTTGTAGCTCAACAAGCTTGTTATACATCCCTTTTTTAGCAATAAGCTCATGATGTGTGCCTTGTTCTACAATGTCTCCTTTTTCCATAACAACAATCCAGTCTGCTTTTTGAATCGTGGAAAGACGGTGGGCAATCACTAGAGAAGTCCTGTTTTCCATCATTTTTTCCAGGGCATCCTGTACAAATCTTTCAGATTCCGTATCTAATGCTGATGTGGCTTCATCCAGGATCATAATCGGTGGATTTTTCAATACGGCTCTTGCGATGGATACTCTTTGTTTCTGGCCTCCGGAAAGCTTGTTTCCGTCATCCCCGATATTAGTGTCATATCCTTCTGCCAGATTGGAAATAAAGGAGTCTGCATTAGCAATTTTAGCTGCAGCAATTACCTCTTCACGGGTAGCATCAGGCTTACCCATCAGGATATTGTTGTACACGGAATCATTGAATAGTACGGATTCCTGGGTAACCATTCCAAGAAGCTTACGGTAATCGTTTAGCTTTAAATGCTTGATATCCGTTCCGTCAATAAGAATTTCTCCTTCTGAAACATCATAAAATCTTGCTAAAAGATTGGCAATGGTGGTTTTTCCGCTTCCGCTTTGTCCTACTAAAGCTACTGTTTTTCCTTTTGGAATTGTTAAGTTAAAGTTTTTAAGGATCAGATTTGCTTTGTCATAGTAGAATCCGATATTTTTAAATTCAATGTTATTTTCAAGAGTGGAAATAGAAACAGGTTCTGCAATTTCTTCTATTTTTACATCTGCGTCCAGAATTTCCAATACTCTTTTTAAAGAGGCTTCCCCTTTCTGTACATTGGAAATGGAAGCGGATAAGCTTTTTGCAGGAGGTAGTATCTGGAAGAACATTCCCAGGAAAACCAGGAAGTCAGCCGGAGATATACTTTGCTCAACAATAATCTGTTTTCCTCCATACCAGGCGATGATCAGAAAGGTAATGGAACCCAGGAATTCGCTCATTGGCGACGCTAATTCCTTCTTTTTCCCCAGACTGATAGAGCTTGAAATCCATTTATTCATAGACTTCATGAATCGGTTATCCATGATCTTTTCAGCATTGAAAATTTTTATAACCTTTGAAGATTTTAATGTTTCATCCACAATCGAAAAGATGGTTCCCAGCTCGTGTTGGGCTTCATGAGAGTCTTTTTTAAGGCTTTTACCAATCAAGGCAATCATTGTTCCCATTACAGGGAGCACCAATAATGAGAAAAGAGTCATTTCTGGACTTAAGAAAAATAAAGTAACCAAAGTACTGATCAGCATGAAAGGAGCGTTAATTAATTCAATTAAGCTTCCTAAAATGTTTCCTTCCACTTCGCCTACGTCATTGGACATTCTGGACATCATATCTCCTTTTCTGCTTTCTGTAAAGAAGGAAACCGGTAAAGAAAGGATTTTTCTGTACATGGCTCCTCTAAGATCTTTGGTAACCCCTACACGGTAGTTGATGAGCAATAAAGAACCAAAATATCTGAAAGCATTTCTTAAAAAGAACATAAAGGCGGTAATGACACACAGCCAGGCAAGCACAGTCAGAGCTCCGTAATCGCTTACCAGGGTCTGCACATAATAGTTGGAATATTCTTTTATATAAGTGAAAAAGTCTGTTATTTCACCCGAATACACCGGTGCGGTTTCATATTTTTCAGGTTTTATAGTGCCAAAAAGCATTCCCAATACCGGTAAAATTGTTCCTAATGAAGCAATCTGAAATACGGAATAAAGGATATTAAAAAATAAACTTCCGTAAATGTATTTTTGATGCGGTTTCGCAAACTTTAATATTTTTTTATATTCGTTCATTCAATGAAAAAATTGGATAGCAAAATTACGTAAAATTAAAAGATAAGACGTTCCTAATCCTATTTTACTTTAGCTTATATGTTCTGAAAAACATTTTTTTGTTACAAGCTGGTGGTATTTCAAGTGCTTAATGAAAAGAGCCTGTATTGTATAATAAAAAAAGAAACCGCCATATCGGCGGTTTTATGATGATAAAATTAATTAAACTTCACCTGATCAGTATATTTTGGATTGAAATTCTGAGGATTTAATTTTTCTATGGTTTTGCTGAAATTATTGATAATTTGGGTCATATTATCAAAATCCACAATATTAATGTCGTCATTTTCATGATGATAATGAGAGGCTTTGGTCATGTCAACGGTAGAAAATGAATGGGCAATAATTTTCTTTTTTACAAAGCTTACATTGTCTGAACGATAAAAAAGCTGTTGCCTGGCATATGGATCAGGATTTATTTTTAATCCGTTTACTGCATTTTTATTTACTAATTCATCCAGATCCGAGAATCCGTCCCCGGTCATGTACACAGTATTGGGTCCCCATTGGGACATTGTGGCCACCATTTCAAAATTAAAAAGAGCGGTCAGGTTATTATAAATTTTATCAAGATTTTTATCTTCTGAAATAGCCTGTGAACCCAGAAGACCTTCCTCCTCTCCGTTGAAGGCCATAAAGACCATTGAAAATTCAGGTTTTTTCTTTTTAAAATAATCTGCGATTCCTATCAGTGTAGTGATTCCGCTGGCATCATCATCTGCTCCGTTATTGATATTGTCACCTGCTTTGTTGCTGGTTCCGATATGGTCGAAATGTCCCGAAAAACCTAAATACTTCTCAGATTTCCCTTTTTTGATCCCACAGACGTTATAGGCTTTCTTGCCTTCATATTCAAAAGGAATGAGATAGGAAGTTCCTGTACAGTATTCAAGATTATTTTCTTTGAACAGCCTGGCAATATAAAGAGCTGCATTTTCATTTTCGGGAGTCCAGATCTTGCGCCCTTTCATTTCATCTGAAGCCAGGGTAGATAAGATATCTTTTACTTTTTCCTTTGAAACCTCCTGAGCGAAAGTGATCATGGAAAAAAGACATAAGGAAAGATAAGCTATTTTTTTCATTTTTTGATTTCTGTTAAATGATATGTCGTATTCTTATTGAAAAAGTTGCATGAAAGTACACAAAAAAAATATTATTTCCAGAATAGTAAACATTTCCATAAAAAAAATAAAAAAACAGCTCCCGGAAGGGAACTGTTCTCACTCAAAAAATCGTTGTAAGGCTATCGAAGTCTGTCTACAGATTTTACGAGCCTCTCATCTTTGCGGATATAAATGTTTGCCATAAGCAGACAGATTACCGCAACTAATGGAAAGATCGGCTCAATACCCTTCTCAGGAAACTCAATTCCTCCGGATAAGCTGAGCAGCCAGTACGTCAATACACCAATCAACAAAACGTTTATAATGATGCTGATGGTATTCAGCAAAATTTGTCTTTTCCTGTTTTTGAAACTAAAAATACTTAATGCGCCAATGATAACAAGCACTATACAGCTTATATTAAGTACAGGAATACTACCCGAAACAGCAACATCCTGTCCTGTGATGAAAAGAAAAACAGCAGCTAAAACTGCCAATAATGTCCATATAGTCTGTATTCTCTGTAGCATTGAATATTAAATTCTAGGCAAAAATAACATAAATTTTGCACAATTCAAAAATAAGTGTAGATTTGCATTATACAATGTACTTGAAAACCAAAGTCACCGGACTTACTTTTCTTACTCACAATTAATTACATTTTTACATTAAGTATGTTTAACATCGAAACGTTAAGGTCAAAATCCGTAACGGAACTGACTAAAATCTTAAAAGATTTAGGCGTTAAAGTTGCAAGAAATAGCAATGACAATGATAAGATCTTTGCCATTCTTGACTTTCAGGCTTCTAACCCTAAAGTTGCAAAAGATTATTTCAACGCCACAGAAACCAACAGTATAAATACTGAAGAGGCTGTCACAGAAAAACCTGCGAAAGCCCCAGCAAAAAAAGCTGCTCCCAAGAAAGCGGCAGCCCGGCCCAAACCGGTTGCTAAACCATCAGAAGAACCTAAAGTAGAGGAAAAAGTGGAAGAAAAGACAATAACACCAGCTTCTGAGGAGATACAACCTGAAGAACCTAAAGCTGAAGCAGTAAGTGAAGAAACTCCTGCTGCACAGGCCAAAAAGAAAAGAAAAAGGGTTGCTGCCAATACCAATACTGCTGAAGTTTCTCAAGAGAAAGCAGAAGCTCCTAAAAACACAGAATCCCAAGAATCTGCTCAGCCAGAAGAAAAGCCGAATAATCCTCAACAACAGGCTAACAAATCCCCAAAAGGACACAATCATCCGCAGAACGGCGGAAATCAACATAAAAACCAGCATCAGCACCAAAATCAACATCAGAACCCAAACAGGCATTCTGATAAGACTGAGGAGCCGGAACCAAAGAAAGAATTTAATTTCGATGGAATGGTAAGTATTGAAGGTGTTTTAGAAATATTACCGGATAACTATGGCTTCTTACGCTCTTCGGATTTCAGCTATATCTCTTCTCCTGATGATGTGTATGTTTCTACGGCTCAGATCCGGAATTTCGGATTAAAAACAGGAGATACGGTTAAAGGTATAGTTAGATTGCCAAAAGAAGGTGAAAAATATTTTTCACTATTAAGACCTACAGAAGTTAACGGACGTGATTTGGCGTTTATTAAAGACAGGGTTGCTTTTGAATACCTGACTCCACTTTTTCCCGAAGAGAAATTCAATCTTGCAGGAAGCGGATCTACAGTATCCACAAGAATTGTAGACCTGTTTGCTCCTATTGGAAAGGGACAGAGAGCTATGATTGTTGCCCAGCCTAAAACGGGTAAAACCATGTTACTTAAGGATATTGCCAATTCAATTGCAGCAAACCACCCTGAAGTATATATGATGGTTCTGCTGATTGATGAGCGTCCTGAAGAGGTTACCGATATGGAAAGAAGTGTAAATGCAGAAGTAATTGCTTCTACATTTGATGAGGCAGCAGAAAAACATGTAAAAGTAGCTAACCTGGTTCTTGCAAAAGCACAGAGAATGGTAGAATGCGGACACGATGTTGTAATTCTGCTGGATTCTATTACAAGATTGGCAAGAGCTTATAATACGGTTACTCCTGCTTCGGGTAAGGTTCTTTCCGGAGGGGTGGATGCCAATGCGCTTCACAGACCGAAAAGATTCTTCGGAGCAGCAAGAAAGATTGAAGGGGGAGGATCCCTGACAATCATTGCAACGGCCCTTATTGATACAGGTTCCAAAATGGATGAAGTAATCTTTGAAGAATTTAAAGGTACAGGGAATATGGAACTTCAATTAGACAGAAAAATTGCCAACAGAAGAATTTATCCTGCTATTGATCTTGTAGCTTCAAGTACCCGTAGAGATGATCTTCTATTGGACGAAGTAACCTCGCAGAGAATGTGGATCCTAAGGAAGTATCTTTCTGAAATGAATCCTGTGGAAGCGATGGAGTTTGTAGATAAAAACATCAAAGGAACCCTGAATAACGAAGAGTTCCTGATGTCAATGAATAAATAATAATAAATTAAATGTAAGCCGGGCTTCTATACTTTGAAATAAGGATGCAATAAATCCTCAAATTTATAGAAGCCCGGTTTTTTATTGACAAGATGTTCGGCAGCAAACAGAGCACCGTTACCGAAAGCATCTCTTGAAATGGATTCATGAATAAGCCTTACCGTTTGGAAAGGAAATCCGAAAATCACCTCATGCTTCCCGACAATTCCTCCTGCCCTGATTGTATTGATCTTTTCATCTTTTACTTCCAGCACATCCGCAATCCGGATGGCAGTACCAGAAATGCCTTTTTTATCTTTAAAATGTTCTTCGATAATTTCTATATCCACTGCAGGGGCAATTTTTTTTAAAAACTGAGAAGCATATAACAGATAATTAATTCCTAAAGTTATGTTGGGAGACCAGAATACAATGGCTTTTTGTGCTAGTCTATGAAGAAAATTCACTTCTTTGTCAGAATAGTGGGAAATTGCTGAAATGATTTTTACTTTTCTATGAGCTGCAGATTCTCCATAGGTGTAGATACCTTCCTGGGATGAGAAGTCGATAATAGCATCTACAGGATGCTGCTCCAGTAAATCCTGTATACTTATTTTTTTCTCTGAATAGAAATGGCCAGGATCATTGCTTTCAATTCCGAAGAAATCAGCGGCATCCCTGCTGTTTAATCTGTTTGTTTTTCTGTACACCCACTGCAGGGAATGATCCTTGCTTTGAAGGATCACCGATGCTACAGCCTTACCTGCTTTTCCAAATCCAAAAAGTCCAATTTTCATAATAAAAAGTATTGAGTTAAACATTCCGTGAAAGAAGTATTCTATGGTTAGAATTTACTTCATATTGTGTAAGTTACAAAAATGAAAATAAACTATGTTTTGAATAGGGGTTGAAAGAGAGATAAAAAACTTTCTGATTCTATGAGGAATAAAAAAATAAAATTTAATTCATTCTAAATCAATGTATCAATGTTAAAGATTTATTAAAGTAATGCCTAGCTTTTGATAATCCCTTAAATATTGGCTAATTTTGGATATAACATTAAAAATAAAGATTATGTCATTTGAATTACCAAAATTAGGATATGCATACGATGCATTGGAGCCTACAATTGATGCGAAAACTATGGAAATCCACTATACAAAGCATCACCAGGCATATATTGACAATTTAAATAAAGCGATTGAAGGAACTGATCTGGCGGGAAAAACAATTGAAGAAATCTGCAAAACAGGAACAGATAAGCCGGCAGTAAGAAATAATGGTGGAGGACATTTCAATCACTCTTTATTCTGGGAGATTTTAACTCCGGGCGGAAGCAAAGAGCCGGTAGGAAATGTAAAAGCTGCTATTGAAAATTATGGTGGTTTTGAAAAATTCAAGACAGATTTTTCTGATGCTGCTAAAACAAGATTTGGTTCAGGATGGGCATGGCTGGTAAAAAATAATGACGGTTCCGTATCTGTTTCCTCTACACCTAACCAGGATAACCCGTTAATGCCTGTTGCAGATGTTAAGGGAACTCCGGTTTTAGGATTGGATGTTTGGGAACATGCTTATTATTTAAACTACCAGAACAGAAGACCTGATTATGTTTCTGCATTTTTCGATGTAGTAAACTGGGATAAGGTGGAAGAATTATTTAACAAATAATTTTCAACTATTATAAAAATAAGAGGTTCAGAATTTTCTGGACCTTTTATTTTATACAATATTTGTGATCAGATTAATATATCATTTATAATATGGCTGTTAACATCATCGTATCGCATCACTTCCTGATAAGCCTTTCATTTTTAAGCCGTATTTCCAGTTTACATAAGCAAAAACCTGATACAGTTTGTATTCAAATTTTATCCCGTAGTTTTCCTGGGGATCATAGTCTATCCTTGATTCTATAATATTTCTGTATTTTCCGGAGTTGTAATACCCATTCCATTCATTGACCAGGAAGGAGTTTTTTGTTTTCAGATAAGCCTCGGAATATTGGCTGACAGGTTTAGCGATAGCGTTTAAAAAATAATCAAATTGGGTGTCGATCACAATAAGGTCCCATTCTCCGTCTTCATTTTTTGAAGGTTTCATTTCGGATTGTTCTTTATCACTCTTTGGGCTGTTCTGAGAAAAACAGCTGAAAGGAATAAACAGCATGAATAAAAATAAAATAAAATTTTTCATGACACTGATATTTATATAAAAAGACACTCCAATAAGAGTGCCTTTTTACTTTATTTTTTAATATATTCTTTCTGAACTACAGAAACCGCCGGAAAGTGGTCGCTGTATCCTCCTGTGAACCGGTCTCCATCCCATGAACGTAACGGATATCCCTTCCACTGTCCTTCCTTGTTTACCAGATAAGGAGGAGCATAGATCTCGGCTTTATAAATGGTATAGGTAGGCGTGATTTTTTCAGTTGAATAAAGGTTTCGTGAAACGATAATCTGATCAAACAGGTTGGGAGCATCCCTATAGGCAAGGGAAGCAACACCTGCCTTATACAATTTGTACATAAGGTTATAATAAGGTGTTTTATCAGACAATTCACCAGGATCCCCTACAGCACCCAGGTATTTTTTTAAACTTGGGCTTACCGGATCGTCATTATAATCTCCCATTGAGAATAATTTAATTCCCGGGTTTTCTGCTGCTACTTTATCCATTTCATTTTTCAACACAGTAGCTGCTGTATTTCTTTTGGAAAGGGAAATAGCTTCTCCGCCTCTTCTGGATGGCCAGTGGTTCATAAATATTCCTACTTTTTCTCCGTCTAATAATCCTATGGCAACGACAATATCCCGGGTATATTCCCTTTTTCCGGTCTCGTCAAAGATCTTGATTTCCTTTTTATAAGAATCTAAAACGGAAAATCTTCCCTTTTGATAAATAATAGCCACATCAATTCCTCTGGCATCATAAGAATTGAAGTGTACGATTCCATAATTGCTTCTGGCCAGGGCAGGTTGCTTAATAAGATCTTCAATAACCTGTCTGTTTTCAACCTCGATCAATCCACAGATGGCAGGGGTGTCATTGGTATATTGCCTTCCCATTTCTGAAATTACCTTAGCTTCATTGGCTAATTTTTGATTATAGTATTTTGTACCCCATCTTTTAGGGCTGTTGGCGGTAAAATCATCAGCCAGGATCTGCTTTCTGATTACTTTTTTTCCTATCAGCAGCTCATCACTCCATTCCCCTTTGTAGTCTTCTGTAGTTTCCAGAAACTTTAAAGAATCTAACGGAACGCTCCTGTGAAATTTAGGATTGGACCTGGGAAGAGTACCATCAATATAATCTGCAGAAGGGATGGTGTCCCAAAGGTTTTCAACGTTCAGAAACCCGATAGCAGCCCTCTTTACCTGTTTCTGCTGTGAGAAAGCAGAACCGAAGCAAAATAAGGCAGCCATGATTACATATTTTTTCATGCTTGTCTGTTCAAAAAATAGAGGGTAAAATTACTAATTTTATGTAGAATAAGATTAAAATCATGTTACAAATCTTTTTTTTGCTATTGATGAAAATTATTGCTTATTTTTAGGATAATGATGAAAGGTTAAGAAAAATTAATAGAATAAATAGCTTAAACTGTTTGAGTTAATGAAAATAGTTCTAAATTTGTTGCCCCTTAAATAAAGAAGGAGTTAAAAATAAGTTTATTATGATTAAAAAACTATCCCTAATCTCTTTGTTTACGTTAATGCCTGCTTCTTATTATTTTGCACAAACTACTGTTTATGCGTATGTTAAAGACCAGGACGGTAAGCCATTGGAGAAAGCAGAAGTAGATCTGGCACAATCCGGCGACGACACAACCGCGGATAAAATTGGATACTTCCAGTTTGTGGATTTAAAACCTGGACACTATCTTATTACAGTAACAAAACCAAATTTTGATTCTAAAATCTTAGAGTTTGATGTGACTGCCGATGAGAAGAGAAAAGATTTAGGTGTGATTACACTTAACTATACTTTGGGATCAGACGCAGGAGTTATAGTCATTGACGACGCTGCGAGTGATGCTGAAGATGGAGGCTCATCCATGCAGCCTACTGTGGGACTTTTAAGCTCAGGGAGAGATGCTTTCCAAAATGTTTCTGCTTTTGAATTGGGAGCCTATTGGTTCAGACCCAGAGGTGTAGACAATAGATTTGAGGATGTGGTGTTCAATGGAGTATCTATGTCTAAAAATGATGACGGAAGAATAGATTTCAACAACTGGGGTGGTTTGAATGATGTGACCAGATATCCTTATGAAAATGTAGACAATATTACGCCTTCAGAATATACTTTTGGTAACCTAGGGGGAGTGGTTTATTATAATACAAGGGCTTCCAGCTATAGAAAACAAACCTCATTAGCCTACTCGTTTACCAACAGAAGCTACCTGCACAGAGCAATGGCTACCTATTCATCAGGTCTTACTAAAAATGGCTGGGCAGTGACGGTTTCAGGAAGCAGAAGATGGGGAGACAGAGCGATTCTGGATGGAGTTTATCAGGATGCATATGCTTATTTTGCGTCCATTGAAAAGAAATTCAGTGACAGGCACTCTATCAATTTAACGGCTTTCGGATCTCCTACATACAGGGCTTCTAACGCTCCTAATACCCAGGAAGTGTATGACATCATGGGTAAAAACTACAATTCATATTGGGGATGGCAGGATGGAGAGAAGAGAAATTCAAGAATCAGAAATGTTTTTGAGCCTATGTTCATCTTAACGGACTATTTGAAAATAGGAAAAAACTCCAACTGGATCAACACCGTTTCTTATCAGTTTGGTAGCGACGCAAGGAGCAGGTTAGACTGGTTCCATGCTTCTGATCCGAACCCGACCTATTATAGAAAATTGCCAAGCTTCGGACTTCTTAATGCTGATGAATTCAGACAACAGTCACAGATCGACTGGAATTATCTGTATAACACAAACCGGCTCAATCTTACCAACTCGGATGGTACTGCCAGAGGAGCTGTTTATACTGTTGTAGAAGATGTAAATAAAGATAAAACATTCAACTTCTCCTCTCACTTTGACACAAGACTGAAGGATAACTGGAAATTGAATATCAACTTTAATTATCAGAACCTAAAATCTGATAACTTTAGAAGAATCAAAGACTTGTTAGGAGCTGCCTTTGCTTATAACCTTAATGCATTTAACGGTGATGCCAAATATGACGCAGATAATGCAGACGTAACAGTAAGGGAAGGGGACAGAACTCAATATTCTTACGAACTGACAAGAAATCACTATTCATTAAATGTTTCATCTGAAATAGACTTCAATAAGTGGAATGTAGTAGCTTCTGTTTTCTCTTCTTATTCGGAAGCTTACAGAGAAGGAAATTTCAGAAGTGGTCTTGCGAGATTCAGAGATAACTCCAAAGGTAAGAGTGCGGTATATGATGCTTTAGATGCTGGAATCAAGGGCAAAATTACTTATAAGATCAACGGTAAGAACTTCATTGTATATAACGGAGCGTTCTTTAGCTTAGCCCCTACATTGAATGAAATTTATATCAATCCAAGAATGGTTGATTATGTAACACCGGGGGTTACTAATCAGATGATCAATTCTAATGATTTAAGCTATATCCTGAGAGGGCAAATACTGAAATTAAGATTATCAGCTTATTATACTACTATTCAAAATGCTACTGAAATTTCAAGATACTATGCTGATGTAAATGACGGAACATTAGGAAATTCTTTCAGTACGTTGGTAAACGAAGCAATGAGCGGTGTTAATAAAAGATACATGGGACTCGAACTAGGATTCGATGTTAAAGTAACACCTACCTTAAGTGCTGTAGGGGTAGCAAGTGTCGGTGAATATAAATATACCAATAACCCTGAAGTTTCTACCTTTGATGACCTTAACGGGTTCAGGGGAACTGATGTTTGGGGGAAAGCTAATGTTAAAGGCTATAAAGTAGCAGGAACACCACAAAAAGCATTCTCTTTCGGATTAAAATATAACTCTCCGAAATATTGGTGGGTAGGGGCTTCTGCCAACTACTTAATGGATCAATACCTTGATTTTTCAGCATTGAACAAAACTCCTTACATGTATACGGATCCACAAACCAACGATCCTTTCCCTGGAGTAACTCCCGAACTGATAGAACTTATTACCAAGCAAAAGAAATTTGATAATCAGTTTATGCTGAATGCCAATGCCGGTAAGTCTTTCCAATTTGGAAAATACAGAATGGGAGTCAGCGTATCTGTAAATAATATTCTGAATAACAGAAACTATGTTACCGGAGGATTTGAACAAGGACGAAATGTAAACTTTAGTGATGCGCTTGCTGATGCCCAGAGAGCAACCCCTTATTTTGGGCCAAAACTGTGGTATGACAGAGGAATCACTTTCTTTACTAATGTTTATTTAAGATTCTAAAACGATGACAATGAAAAATTATACTTCAATTTTACAATATATTTTTATCGCAGCCACTTCTCTGTTTGTAGTAACAGGCTGTGTGCATGATGATAAGTATGATCAGCCTGATCTTGACGGGTATGATTGTGCAGATAAAAAAGGAATAGTAGTGCCATTTGCTGATGTAAAAGCAAAATATCAGAATGCAAGATATGTTTTCCCTAAAGATGAAACTCCTGATAATGAAGCTGATGATCTGTATATGGTAGGATATGTTTCTTCTACGGATGAAACAGGAAATATCTATAAAACGATCTATGTTCAGGATGCTTTGGAAAATCCTACACAAGGGTTTACGATAAGTGTTGACGCCGTAAGTACCTACACTAAATATCCTCAGGGTTCAAAAGTATATATAAAACTGAATGGACTGGCCATCGGTACTTATGGAGGCCTGGTACAACTTGGGGTGGAAACGGGAGCTGAAACTTCTGCAACATCTGTGTCAAGAATTCCGGAAAAACTTGTTGCAAAACAAATCTTCAGATCTTGCGCTCCAAAAGGGAAAATTGTACCAAAGATTATGAAACTTGCCGATATGACGGCAGCAAATGACCAGTACTTCGGATGTCTTATTCAGGTAAATGATGTGGAATTTGATGCAAGAGCTTTATGTACTACCTACGCTCCAAATGGTGTAACTGTAGATAAAACCATCGGTGAAGGATGGGTAAATGGAAAATATGCAAAAACTGCCGTTGTAAGAAACAGCGGATATGCTTCCTTTGCCAGCCAGCTTCTTCCTTCAGGAAAAGGAAAGTTTGTAGGGATTTATAGTAAATTCCAGTCAGGAAATACAACTACTTATCAGCTGTATGTGAACAAAGCTGAAGATCTGGACATGAAATCATTCCCTCGTACAGATGGGCTTTTATCAGGACCTTGTGATTTCAATCCAGGCAGTCTGACCGCTAAAACAGTGGCTGAGGTAAAACAACTGGCTGCAGGAACTACAAACTGGGTACAGATTACCGGAGATTATTATCTTAAAGCCCAGGTGGTAGCTAACGATGAGACAGGTAACCTTTATAAATATGTATATGTAGAAGATGCTACAGGCGGAATCAGAGTGAACATGAATAAAACAAACCTATATCTTGACAGCAGATTCAGATTAGGAAAAGACGTTAATATCAAGCTGAAAAATCTATATGTAAGGAATGTCAACGGAGAAATTCAGCTAGGAGCTTTATTCAATAATAATACACAGTTCGGGCAGATTGAAGAAGCTGAAATGTATAAATACTTCTTCGATAGCAATACTGCTGCAAGAGCCGTAATTCCTACAGAAAAAACAATTCCTCAATTATCAATGGCGGATGTTGGAAGATGGATCAAAATTAAAGATGTTGAATTTGTAGACGGGGATTTAGGTAGGACGTTAACTGATGGTAACAGTGTTACAAACAGAACCCTTGAAGATTGTTCAGGAAATACAGTTGCTCTGAGAACTAGCGGGCAGGCAAGCTTCGGAACGATTAAACCAGGAGCTTATGAGGTAAAAGGAGGAAAGGGTGATGTATATGCAATTTTAAGTGTATTCAACGGAACTTACCAGCTATGGATTACAAAATTAGCAAATATTGACTTTGATGCGCCAAGATGTGACGGAAGTGTTTATACCCCTATTCCGGTAGTGTACAGTGATGATTTCGCAGCAGGTGGATTCAGTGCAGACTGGACAACTGTTAATAAAGTAGGACCTAACCAATTCTGGCAAACATCCAATCAAGGAAACGGAGCTAATTATTATGCTATGATGAATGGTAATGCCGGAGGAGCTAATAATAATATTGCCAATGAAGACTGGCTGATCTCTAAAGAAATAAACTTAGCAGGTAAAACTAAGGCAGCAGTAAGCTTTACTACGGATGTAAGATATTCCGGAAATGCCTTACAGGTTTATGCTACGGATAACTATACAGGTGATGTTACAACAACTAACTGGACGTTACTTCCTGCCACACTGGACACCAATTCAGGAGCATTTGGCGATTGGGTAGGCTCAGGAAACGTGAATTTGAATGCTTTCTTAGGTAAAAATGTAAGAATTGCCTTTAAATACACTTCTACAACCTCTGCTGCAGCTACATGGGAAGTAGACGACTTTAAAATAAAAGCACAATAATCAGTTATTGTCTTTATAAAGCAAAGCCGGTCGTAAGAGCCGGCTTTTTAATTGGCTTCATTTCCGGATTTTATATCGAATTTATTAAAGGTGTGCACCCAGTTAAAAATGATGTTTTGATTGAGTCCGGGAAAAGATTGACAGCTGCCGCTGATGGATTATTATCGGAAAAGTTTTGACGTCGCTTAATCGATGTATGCGAAGAAGATAAAGAATAATTAAAATGCTTGTGTGACGGAATATGAAGAGTGCTTCAAAAATAAAAAACCACTGTGTTTACAGTGGTTTTTATATTACAAAATTAATAGTTTAAAAAGAAACCTCATTCACTTCTTTTCCCCTCTGGAAGTTCATTGTTTTCTGGCTGCCTTTGTAGGCAATGTTCACCAGATTGATTTGTTTAGGGAAAGAGCTTAAAAGGATTGTATTTTTAATCTTTAAAGTGCTGATATCTGAAACGCCTCCGGTTTCAAAATACACCCATACAGTTTCTCCGCTGACCTGGCTTCCCGTGAAGGTAATTGTTTTAGGAGCACCATTGACAAATACATCAAAATTATTGTTCACATATTTTTTTACTTCAGCTTCAAATCCGGCGGTGTTTGGATTTATTTTAATAGCATCAGAAATATGGCTTGTATTCATTTTTGTGGTAAACTTCAATGTTTTGCTTCCATCAATATAATCCACCTTGGTCATTGAAGAGAAAAAGTCTACATACATAAAACTCATTAACACAAAAAATGTTAAAATTCCTGATATATATAAAAGTTTTTTCATCTTAATTAATAGATTTACAATCATACTTGCTAGTTATAGTTCACAAATAATATGCCAATTAAAAATTTACATTCACAGAATATTTATCATAAAAAGCCTTAATGTGTGCTACCGCCTCATCCGCAGTATCTACCACTCTGTAAAGTTCAAGATCATCTTCAGCAATCATTCCTTCTTTTAACAGGGTTGCTTTGAACCAATCCAGTAATCCGCTCCAGAATTCACTCCCTATCAGAACAATGGGAAATTTACCAATTTTATTGGTCTGAATAAGCGTTAATGCTTCCGTCAGCTCATCTAATGTTCCGAAGCCGCCGGGCATTACCACGAATCCCTGGGAATATTTTACAAACATTACTTTCCTTACGAAGAAGTAATCAAAGTTCATTGAATAGGATTTATTAATGTACGGGTTAAAGTGCTGTTCAAAAGGAAGATCAATATTAAGGCCGATGGAGCGTCCTTTTGCGTTGGCTGCCCCCTTATTACCGGCTTCCATAATCCCCGGACCTCCTCCTGTAATAATTCCGAATCCTAATTTTGTGATTTTTTCAGCAATTTCCACAGCCATATTGTAATAATGACTTTCGGGCTTTAATCGTGCAGAACCGAATATAGAGACACATGGGCCAATTTTAGCCAGCTTTTCATAGCCATCCACAAACTCGGCCATGATTTTGAAAACCATCCAGCTGTCTTTAGTAATTGTCTCATCCCATGTTTTTTGTCTGAAACTGTCGTGTAGTTTTGTCTCGTTAATATCAAGTTCCGGATTTACTAAACTCTCATCCCTGATTCCATCAATTTCCATTGCAAAAATTATTTAAAATGTTTTTCGGCTTCTATTATGGATTCTGGTCTTCCTACATCTATAAGAATGCTGTCATGCAGAAAGCCGTGAATATGTTCGGTTTGCATCAGGTCCAGATATTCTTCCATAACAGAAAACTTGCCGGTTCTTTTTATTTTTTCAAAGATGACAGGGTTGATACAGTGAACTCCACTAAAAGCAAGGGCTTTAAAACCTTTGTTGAATTCAGCAAGTCTCTGTTCACCTGTTTGTACATTCAGCCATCCTCTTAAAACCATATCATCGTTGAAAAGGAGTTTTCTCGAACTTTCCCGGTCCGAAACTGCTAAAGTAGCAAAATCTTTTATCTTTTTATGATATTCTACCAATGTATTGATGTTTATATTGGTTAAAATATCAGCATTCATGATTAAAAAATCTTCACCATGATCGAGAAACTTTCTAGCAAAAATCAAGCCGCCCCCGGTTTCCAGCAGTTCACCGGTTTCATCGGAGATTTCAATATGGCATCCGAAATTATTGTTTTTCTTTAAAAAATCGACAATCTGATCGCCGAAATGGTGGATGTTGATGACAAAATCCTGGATACCAAAACTTTTCAGGTAGCGGATATTTCTTTCTAAGAGCGAAACTCCGTTTACTTTTGCCAAAGCTTTAGGGTGGTGATCTGTAAAGGGTCTGAGTCTTGTACCTTTTCCTGCTGCGAAAATAAGAGCTTTCATTTTTTATAAGTGATAAATAATAATTGATGAGTGATGATATGATCCATTTTGAATAAATGATGAGTTAACAGTCATGTATCAATGGTCGCTTATCACTTATGTATTCAGTTGAGGTTGTTCATCATGATGAAGGCTTACTGTAGTTCCTTCGGGATATTTTTCTTTGATAAATTCAGCAATTTTAATAGCGGAATACACAGATCTGTGCTGGCCTCCGGTACACCCGAAATTGATCTGAAGATTTTCAAATCCTCTTGCCAGGTAATCTTCAATATTGATTGAAATAATAGCTTTTACCAGTTCCAAGAATCTTGGCATTTCAGTTTGGGTTTCCAGGTACTCCTGAACTTCGGCATCATTTCCGGTCTGGCTCTTATACTCTTCAATTCTTCCAGGGTTTAAAATTCCCCTGCAATCAAAGGCAAAGCCACCACCGTTTCCGGTAAGGTCTTTGGGAATTCCTCCTTTTTTATATGAAAAACTGTGGATGTCAATGTGTAGCATTTTTTCTTTTTTTATCATTTAAGGTATTTTAAGCTTTAAGGTTAATTAAGATTTTGATCGTTTCAAAATGCCATTAGAAGGCTTTTATTGTTGTAAGGCTTCGTAACCTTATCCTATACTCTTACCATTCTTAATAACTTAAAGCATCTAATGGTTCAATTTAAAATTTCTTTAATTTTTAATTTCGTTTTTTCAGTGGTTAATTGTTGAATAACTTTTTCAAGTTCCGGGTATTCTTTCATCCGCTCCCATTGAACGGCAAATTCTGTAATATTTTGGATACCTTTTTCTACACTTGATATGAAATGTTGTTTACGTTGGATCAGTCCTCTGAACCCGTAGGCTCCTAAAACCTGTAGGAATCTCATCATTTGAATAGGTTTTACAGCATTTTCCAATTCCATCCTGGTTTTGGAGTCTTCAAATTGCCGGATATAAAATGTGAGCATTTCGTTTTTAAAATCTTCAGGAAAATTGGCCTTAGCCTGGAAAAGAAAAGAAATAACATCATACATCAACGGGCCTTTCATCGCTGACTGGTAATCAATAAATGAAACTTCATTCTTTTCGTTTACCATAATATTCCTTGCCTGAAAATCGCGGATCATAATTCCCTTGGGTTCCAGTCCTTCTACAAGGGTGGCTATACGTTTGAATTCTTTAAGGAGTGCAGATTTATTGTATTCCAGCTCCAGGAAATCCGCCACAAAATTTTTGAAATAGTACAAATCATGAATAACAGGAAGCTCATCATAACTTTCGTACTCAAAAGTTTTGGAAAAATCTATTTTCCCCTGAGTCTGAACCTGCATCTGAAACAGCTTTTCCAAAGTCTGTTTTACGAGATCCCGTACACGGGGCGACAGATTTTCTTTTGTAATCACTTCCGAAAGGGTTTGTTCTCCCAGAAACTCCTGAATGTACATTTTTTTGTCTTCAGAAACGGCGTAGATGGTTGGAGTATTAAGGTGCAGGCCGGAAAAGATACTGGAATAGTAAAGAAAGCTTTCATTTTCGGAAATGTTTTCATTATATGTAATAATATACTTTCCGGTATCAGTTGCAGCCATAAAATTAACTCTCGCAGAGCCGCTTTGCGCTAAGGTGATGAATTCGGAAGATTTTTTACCTACCTGGCTTTCAAAAAATCGTTTTGCGTTTTCAGAAATCATAATATGGAAACAAATATACTAATTTAACATGAGTTGGTAACCAGAGATAATTATTATGGAACTGAAGCTTTGGAGATAAGGATGGAGAATCCAAGAAAGAAAGTGCTTTGTGAAAGTGTTGATGTTTTTTTTGATGGCTTTTCCTTGTTTTAATGATGATTTTATAATATTTGAAATAATCAGGAGTTCTGCACGATTAAAATTTGAGTTTATTATTCCAAACTCAGGATAATTTACAGTTGAATTTTTATATTTGTATTATGTTAAAAGACTTTAAGCCCGTATTAGGGATATTGTTGCGTTTCATCATCATTTATCTGGTGTTGCTTTTTGCATATCAATCCTACCTTAACAGTGAAAAAGGTTTGGGGCTGGATTCTTTTTCAAGAATTATCGCAGACCAGGTCAGCTATCTGCAAAATCTTATCAACTTCCCGACGGAGCTTTATGATGATATAAAAAACGAACAGGTTTGGTTTTATGTCAAAAAGCAATACACGACAAGGATGGTGGAGGGGTGTAACGCTGTCTCTGTAATGATTCTTTTTGTATCTTTTGTTTTTGCCTTTTATAAGGGTTTAAAAACTTTTATTTTTGCCGGAACAGGACTTGTTATACTGTACATTATGAACCTTTTGAGGATTGTGGGGCTTAATGTTGTAATGGCAGATCATAAGGAATATGGTAAAATGTTCCATGATTTTATTTTTCCGGCGGTAATCTATGGGAGTGTCGTTATTCTTTGGCTCATCTGGATTAAATTCTTTGCTTTAAAAAATGAAAATGCTTAATTGGTGCCTGGTCATAATAGGTATTTGCGGTCTATTCGGGGTGAGGATCCTTGAAGATACCTTATTTTATGATCCTTTTCTTGGTTACTTTCACGAAGCTAATAAAAATATTATGTTTCCTTCCTTTGAGTGGGGAAAACTTATTTCAGGTTATCTGTTCAGGTTTGCCTTAAATTTAGTGTTTTCCTGTCTGATTATTCAAGGGTTATTTAGAAACAGGCAATGGACAGTTCAGGGAGCGGTTATGATGCTCATTGTTTTCGGCATTGCTTTTCCTATTTATTTATATTGTATCTCTGATCATTTTGAGATCGGGTATCTTTTTTCTTTTTATATGAGGAGGTTTGTGATCCAACCTTTGATTATATTATTGATCGTTCCGATGTTTTATTACAGGAAACAGATGATGAAGCAGGGAAGGTGATAAAAGCTGAGCTATTCTGCACAATGCTTGTCTACACTTGTTACATTTTCTGAAGTCCATTCTACCCGCTTAATAAAGTCTTTTTCCCGGACAGGGCAGTTCTGGATCTGGCAAACAGTACACGACACGGGCTTACAGTCATCCATATGAAAATTAAATTCAATATTCCGCTTGATATTATTGGCTAAAAGAAGGATCATTTTTTCCATTTCATTGTGGGCATCACGAAGACTGTAATACCAGGGTAAAGTAATATGGGCGTCAATATGGAGATTAGCACCGAATTGCTGGATTTTCATATTGTGGACATCGATCCATTCCGTTCTTCTGTTTTCTTCTAAGATTTTGATAATCTGGTGCAGGATTTCAGGATCCTGTTCGTCCATAATTCCGCTTAAAGATTTACGGACAATTTTATATCCTACACTAATAATGTAAAATCCGAAGGCCAAAGCTACTACTGAATCCAGCCAGAAAATTTTTGTAAAATATACTATGATCAAACTGGCAACAACACCAAGGGTGGTAATGGTATCTGACTGGAGATGTTTCCCTGAAGAAACCAAGACCAGAGAATTTTCTCTTTCTCCTTTCTTGATAGAAATGTATCCCAGCAGATAATTGATTACTGCCGTAGCTGCAATGATCCAGATTCCAATATCCAGCTTACTGAGCGTTTTCCCTACAATAAGACTATGTACTCCTTCATAAATAATCATAAGGCCGGCAATGGCAATTAGGGCTCCTTCAATTCCCGAAGTGACAAATTCTACTTTCCCATGGCCATAAGGATGATCTTCATCCTTAGGCTTGGCGGCAAGATGAAGAGAGTAGAGGCCCATAAAGGCACTGATGACATTCACAATGCTTTCCATAGCATCAGAAAATACGGCATCAGAATTGGTAAGTTTCCAGGCTATAATTTTCCCGATGAAAAGAATGACTCCAAATGCAGCAATGATCCTTTGGAATCCTATTTTATCTTTATGGGTATTTTGTGTGGTCATATTGTGTTCGATAAAAAAAAGAATCTCAATTCTGAGACTCTTTTTTATTTTGTTAGTTTATACTAAGTTGTTTGCTACAAGGTATTCTGCGATTTGTACAGCGTTTGTTGCAGCTCCCTTCCTCAGGTTATCTGCTACAATCCAAAGGTTAAGTGTTTTGGGCTGTGACAGGTCTCGTCTTATTCGCCCTACGAAAACTTCATCTTTTCCTTCCGAATATAGCGGCATCGGATAATGGTTGTTTTTAACATCGTCCATGACAATTACTCCCGGAGTTTCGGATAGGATTTTTCTGACTTCGTCAAGATCAAATTCATTTTCAAATTCAATATTTACACTTTCAGAGTGTCCTCCCTGAACCGGAACCCTTACCGCTGTTGCTGTCAGATTGAATGTATCATCCCCTAAAATCTTTTTAGGCTCTTTCATCAATTTGATTTCTTCTTTAGTGTAATCATCATCTGCAAACACATCACAGTGCGGCAGAGCATTTTTGAAAATCTGGTAAGGATATACTTTTGCAGCATCATTTCCGCTGATTTCACCGTTTAATTGATCTACGGCAGCTTTACCGGTTCCTGTTACAGACTGGTACGTGGAAACGATTACTCTTTTTAAATCATATTTTTTGTTCAAAGGCCCTAAAACCATTACCAACTGGATGGTAGAACAATTTGGATTGGCAATGATTTTATCTTCTTTAGACAAAACATCAGCGTTGATTTCAGGAACCACTAATTTTTTGTCAGGATCCATTCTCCATGCTGAAGAATTGTCGATTACCGTTGTTCCTGCTTCAGCAAATAACGGAGCGAATTCAAGCGAAGTAGAACCACCTGCAGAGAAGATGGCAATATCCGGTTTGGCAGCTATAGCGTCCTTCATGCTTACAATGGTAAATTCCTTCTGTTTATACTTCACCTTCTTACCTACAGATTTTTCGGATGCTACCGGAATTAATTCTGTTATAGGGAAGTTTCTCTCCTCCAAAACTTTAAGCATAACTTGTCCAACCATTCCCGTTGAACCTACTACAGCTACTTTCATTGATTTAATTAAAAATTTAAGATTAAACTATTTAAATTATAACGCATAATGTATAATTTCTTTTTTTTGTCTTAGGCCCCGAAGACTCTTGCCCAGGGGAATGCAAATGCAAATAAACCTACTGCAATTAATCCCATGATCACTACTGCTAAAGAAATAGTATCATTGGATTTCACTTTTTTGTTGACGATGGTCATCAATACCGCTGCAATAAGCATAGAAAATGGATGTTCAACATACTGAAACCTTGAATAAGAATCACTCATTAAAGTTCCTGCAGACATTGCTGCTTTAACACCTGGAGACACCAACAGTAAGATTATTCCTGCCAAAAATTGAACGTGGAAAAAAATCATTGTGAAAAGAGTTGTCTTTTTTAAAAACTTGTTTACTTTTCCACTGAAACCAAACATGGTAGCTAAAAGTGCAATGATAAATAATGCAACTAAAAGAAGTTCAAGGTATCCAAATCCTTTGTGTGCACTAAGCAAAATCTTGTAAAAATCCATAATCCTATTTTTTTGTACACAAAGATAACAAAAATCCCGGCTCAAAGCCGGGATTCACATTTATAAAATCTAATGTTGTTATATTATTAGAAATTGAATGATAAGTTTGCAGTCCAGGTTCTGCCAAATCCGAAATAAACTCTGTTAGTTCTGTCAATTCCTTTATAGAAGTTATCAGGATTATTAATATATGCATCATATTGCTGCTGATTGTTATTAAAATCTCCCAAGGTTTTAACGTGGTTGTTTGTAGCTCCATCAGAAATGTAAGTAGTATCAAACAAATTGTAAACATTAGCACCAATTGTGAAATACTTAGAAGTATCTTTCAGTCTTATTTTGTATGATATACCTAGATCAAACAGATTATAATCGGGTAATTTTAATGTTCCTTTAGCTTGGTTTTCAATCTTAGAGAAAGTAGTAGCATCAATAGAAGAATACAGTTCACCAACATATCTCCAAGTACCATAGATATTAAGATCTTTTACTGGCTTTATCGTTGCTCCAAGTGATGCTGTAAACTGAGGAATACTGTTACTGCTGCTTCCTCCAACTTTTACACCATCAAGGTATAACGTTGATGTGGTTCCTAGTGGATTATTATTATCATCGAAGTTGGTTCCATTAGCATTACCTTTATATTTATAATCACCTAATGAGAACATACCATCAAGGTCCAAGAATGCAAAAGGCTTATAAACAGCATCTACTTCAATACCCATGTGTACTTGTGTAACTCCACTGATTTCAGAGTATCCTGTAATAATACCAACTCCATTAGGCGCTGTCGGGTCTGCAACTTCAAATTGCATTCCTCCCCTTCTCAGCCATCTGTCTTTCCATTCAGTTCTGTATAGGTTAACATTAGCGTTGAGTTTTGGAGATCTGAAGCCATACCCAACTTCAGCGGAGAATATTTTCTCGTTTGTCAAATTGGAGTTTAATAACTGTTGGTTATTAGGATAAACAGAGTTCATGAAAGGCTGCTTACTATAATAACCAATATTGGCAAATACATTATGGTGTGAATCAATATTATAGTTGGCACCTCCTTTAATATTATATCCGAAAAGGTCTTTAAATCCTGTTTTCGTATGAACTGTTTGCCCTTTCAGAGTGCTTCCGTCTTTTACAAAATTATCAATTCTTTGGTAGCTTTGGTTGGAAACTGATCCTTGTAAAAATGCAGATAGGTTATTTTTGGAATACTCAATTTGTCCAAATGCACTATACCATAGAACCTCACCATCGTTACTATATCCAATTTGCTCATTTAAAGGAGCTGTTTTTCCTCCGAATGGGTTCCAAGAAAGTTTTTTATAGTCGTAGATTTTATTAACTACATATGGGTTAACATTTGCATTACCTCCTTCTTTATATCCTGAAGCACCATATAAATCTGAAATTACCTGATAGTGATATCCATAGTAATATCTGTCATCAGTACCTATAGAGAAATTCCAGTTATCATTAATTTTATGCTGGAAATTTGCTAAAATCCCATACCAGTTATGAGAATTGATACTCGCTCTACGAATTAATGTACTTCCAGGAGCAGCTGTACCTACATTAACACCTTGGTTGGCTGCAAATATAGCATCATAGTTGAAATGACCCATATTATCATAGAAGCTGGTTATTGATTTTCCTCCAACTTTACCTAGGTCACCAACTCCACCACCTCTACCGTTAGACATGTATAATACTGTACTTAGCTTAGACTTTTCGCTCATAGTCCAATCCCAGTTCAACATCATTACCGGCTTTGCATAATAATTTGCTCTGTTAGCTAATGCAACTTTTCTTCCCGTAGCATCGGTATAATAACCAAAGTCTGAATTATATTGTCTATATGGTGTTCCGTCCTGATCGGGATTAAATTTGATGTAATTAGCAATTGTTGGAGCATAAGTTCTCTGATCATGCCATTGAGGAGCTGAAGTTAAAGTAAACTGAAAGTTATGCTTTTTGTTTGGTTCCCAGCCTAATGCAAAGTAATAGGCATATGATTCATAATCTGTATTTTCAATATAGGTACCTCCAGCCTGTCTGCTCATTAAAAATGAAGTAGACCAGCCGTTTTCAGATTTGCCGGTATTATAAGCAAATGAAGTTTTTAAATAATCATTATTACCAACTCCTAATCTTATAACCCCTCCTCTTTTCATATCTGCAGATCTGGTAAGGAAGTTTATTGTTCCTCCTACAGATGCGATAGCTAATTTGGAAGAACCTAAACCTCTCTGTACTTGTAATGTACTTGTCACATCTGATAACCCTGTCCAATTAGAGAAATAAACAGTACCGCCTTCCATATCATTAACCGGCATACCATTTACCATGATTGCAATATTTCGGGATTCAAAACCTCTCATGGTAATACCACCATCACCAAAACCACCTCCTGATTTTGTAGCGTAAACTGATGGAGTCGTGTTCAAAATCTCAGGTAACTCCTGATTTCCTAATCTTTCTATAATTTGTGCTGCTTTAATAGTAGAAACAGCAACAGGCGTTTTTCTATCTTTTGCGATATCCGTAACACCTCTTAAAATTACCTCCTCAATGTCTTTAGACTTAGCTGTAGCAGTGTCCTGAACTTGTTGAGCGTAATAAACACTAGCCGTGGACAAAGTAATAACCGCAGTTAGTATCGATTTGTTGATTAATTTCATAATCGTTAGTAATAATTAGATTTAATTTTCTGCAAAATTCGCAAAATTAAATTTAACTATTATTAACTCAATGTTAATTTTTAATCAGTCTTAATAATATTAAGTAATTGATTTACAATTATATAAACAAAAATTGAATTTTTGCATGAAAAAAGTCATGTTGTTGTATTTTTAACAAATCAAGGATGTTTTTGTTAAAAATATAACGCTATTTCACAGCCTTGAGACTCAGATCAATATTCTCTGCCGAGTGTGTAAGTGCTCCTACGGAGATATAAGTAACCCCCGTAGATGCAATTTCTTTAAGCATATCACGGGTAATACCACCTGAAGCTTCAGTTTCGCATGAACCGTTAATCATTTCTACGGCTTGTCTCATGGTAGGTACATCCATGTTGTCTAACATAATCCTGTCAACTTTTGCATTGATAGCCTCCCGGACTTCTTCAAGATTTCTTGTCTCAACCTCAATTTTTAATTTTTTCTTGTGAGCCTTAATATATTCTTTAGCCATATTAACTGCATTTGTAATACTTCCGTTATAATCAATATGATTGTCTTTCAGCATAATCATATCATAAAGCCCATATCTGTGATTGGTTCCCCCGCCTATTGCAACCGCCCATTTTTCACACATCCTGAAATTGGGAGTCGTTTTTCTGGTATCTAAAAGTTTAGTTTTTGTCCCTACCAATCTTGAGTCCCACTCGTGGGTCAGGGTCGCTATGCCACTCATTCTCTGCATACAATTGAGAAGGAGCCTCTCAGTAGAAAGAATAGATCTGGCATTTCCGGTTACTATAAATGCTATGTCTCCAACTTTAGCCGCATCCCCGTCTTTGAGAAAGGTTTCTATTTTTAAATTTTTGTCAAAAGTTTTGAGAATGATTTCAGCCAGTTCCACTCCGGCAAGAATACAGTTTTGCTTTACTAAAAGCTTGGCACTTTGTTGTAAATCTTTTGGTATAGTGGAAAGGGTGGAATGATCCCCGTCCTGAATATCTTCTTCCAGAGCGCTTTTTATGAATGCTTTTAATGCTTTTTCGGTAACGTAGCTTGGTTTTTTCATTTCGTATGCTTTTTAAGCTAAATCTTTATTGTAAAATGCCCCTTTATTTTCTGTCATTTCCATAGATTGGGTAATGATCAGATGAGCAACAGTCGTTAAATTTCTCAATTCCGATAATTGTGGAGACAGGATAGAGTAGTGGTAGATTTCATCAACAGCTGCTGCGATTTCCTGATGCTTTTGAAGTGCCATATTCAGACGCCTGTTGCTTCTTACAATTCCTACAAGGTCACTCATCATTTCCTGAAGCTGTTTTCTCAGGTAGCTGATAATTACCATTTCGTCCATAATTTTCATTCCTTCTTCATTCCATTCCGGCACAGCTTTCAGATCATCAAAATTAAAATTATTTTCTTTGAGCAGGCTTACTGTTTTCATTGCTGCATTATGTCCAAAAACCAGACCTTCCAGTAAAGAATTAGACGCTAACCTGTTGGCTCCGTGAAGTCCGGAATTAGTACATTCCCCTACCGCAAAAAGGTTTCTGATGGAAGACTGCCCGTCTCTGTCTACGTCAATGCCGCCCATCAGATAATGGCATGCGGGAACAACCGGGATCAGTTGGGTGAAAGGATCAATTCCTTCATCCCTGCATTTTTTATATATATTGGGAAAATGTTCCAGGAATTTTTCTTGATTCATTTCCCGGCAATCCAGACCTACATATTCGTCTCCGGAAATTTTCATTTCGTTGTCAATTGCTCTTGCAACGATGTCTCTTGAGGCCAGCTCTTCACGTTCATCATATTTGTTCATGAACTTTTCGCCTCTTTTTGTTCTTAATTTTGCACCATCTCCTCTTACGGCTTCGGAAATAAGAAAAAGCATTCCGTCTATTTTATTGTATAAAGCTGTAGGGTGAAACTGATAATACTGCATGTTGGAAACCTTTCCTTTGGCACGCGCAACGAAAGCAATACCATCGCCTGTGGCAATAGTCGGATTAGTAGTGTTTTTATAAACGTGTCCGGCTCCTCCGGTGGCTACCAAGGTTATTTTAGAAGTTATTTTCTTGATGATCTTGGATTTTTCGTCCAGGATATAAGCTCCATAGCAATGAATATCACCTTCATTCAGTTCTTTTCCCGGTACATGATGTTGGGTAATGATATCTATAACATAATGATGATCAAGGATCTCAATATTAGGACTATTGTTGGCAGTTTCCAGTAATGCTCTTTCTATTTCAAATCCTGTAATGTCTTTATGATGTACAATCCGGTTTTCGGTATGCCCTCCTTCTCTTCCCAAAGCAAATTTGCCATTTTTCATATCAAACTGAGCACCCCATTCTACAATTTCGTTGAATCTTGCAGGAGCTTCCTTAACAACCATTTCTACGACATTACGTTTATTTTCGCCATCTCCGGCACGCATGGTGTCTTCAATATGTTTTTCGAAATTGTCTTTCTGGAAGTCCGTGACTACCGCTAATCCGCCTTGTGCATATTTGGTGTTACTTTCATCTTCATCAGATTTTGTTACAATGATGATTTTGGCATCAGGGAGCTGTTCAGAAACTTTAATGGCATAGGAAAGTCCGGAAATCCCGGAACCGATTACTAATACATCCGCTTTTATCATTATGCTTGCTTTAGGTACAATCTCGTTTAATTAAATAAATTTAAACAATTTTTCATTTGGTTTTCTTACTTTTTTCATGTGCTGGAAGTAATCTTCTTCAGAACGATAGCCTAAAGCGAGGGTGACGGTTACTTTTTCTGTTTCCCGGTTGATATTCAGGATTTCTTCTATAAGATCTTGCCGAAAGCCTTCCATTGGGCATGAGTCAATATTTTCAATAGCAGCAGCATACATTAAATTGGCCAATACAATATAAGACTGCTTTTCTGCCCAGCTGAGAATTTCATCCTGTGTCTTTTGGTTAATATGTTGATTAATACTGTTTTTGAAAGGGGCAAGACTCTCAACAGGAGTTTGTCTTACTTCAGAAATATGATTAAAATAACCATGAATATAATGCTCTTCAATCATTTTTTTTGAAATAATAACAATAAGATGAGAGCAGGTGGAAATCTGCGATGGATTATAGAAAGCCGGAATCAATTTTTGCTTCATTTCCTCACTCTCAACCACCACAATTTTATAAGGCTGAAGCCCCAGCGAACTGGCGGATAGCTTTCCTGACTCAAGAATGTTGTGTAAAGTCTCCTGAGGAATGCGTTGATTATTAAATTTCTTCACAGAATATCTTCTGCTTAAAGCTTCCAAATAATTCATAGGACAAATTTAAGAATTGAATATGAATAAAATGCCTTTAAAATAAAATATCTCCTTTTCCATAAAAAAACAAAAATCACCCTGAACTAAGGGTGATTTTTACATCTAAAAATATTGCTTCTCTAATCTCTGTTTTTTACAACAATCCAGCCGGAAAACTGAACAGGAGTGTTGGTGCTGTTGTTTTCATTCCATGAGATAGAATACCAGTAATTTCCTGTCGATACTTTTCTTCCACCATGCTCGGAGCCGTTCCATCTGTATCCGTTGGTTTTATCTGCTTTAAATATTTTAGTGCCATATCTGTTGAAGACCGCTATTTCCAGGTTTTGTTTGTTGGATAATGCCGAATAATCTACAACATCATTGATTCCGTCCCCATTCGGTGTGATAACATTGATGATATTAGGTACCGTAATATTGACTTCAACAGGTTCGCAATTGTAAGCATCTTTTACAAAGACCTTGGCTTCTCCCCGGCTGACATTGGTGAATACATTAGAATCCTGCCAGTTAACGGTATCCATTGAATACTGATATGGCGGCGTCCCTCCGTTTACATATACAGTGACGGTTCCTGCTGAAATATCAATGCTTGTCACTACCGGATGTTCGGAAGGATATACGGTTACTTTTTGAGTGACCACGCAATTTCCGGTTTTGAGTTTTACCCAATAGGTGCCTACTCCTACATTATTGATGGCCTGGGTGGTTGCACCGGTGCTCCATTCATAGCTTTTGAACCCGGGGCCTGCATCCAGTGTTGTTTTATCTGCCATACAAATGGTCTTATCTTTTAAAACATCAGAATAAACAGGCGCCAGGACAGTGATAACAACGGTTGCAATAGCGTAGCATCCGGTGTCCGGATTGGTAACCTTTATATAAATTACTCCTGTCGGGGCAATGTAAGCTGAAGGGGTGGTGATTTCATTGGTCCCATTGATGGCGTCCGTTAAAGAAGGATAATAATTTTTAGGCCAGTTTTGAGCAGTAACAAAAGCTGATGTAAGATCAAAAGAAGCTGTGGAAGGGTCAGTTTCTATGAAACAGGATCTTATTTCTGTATTGCTAACCTCAACAACGGGATGAATATTGAGGGTAATCTTTGCCGTACTTACGCATCCTTGCGGTGTTGTTACCTTTACGTAGATGGTGGCGGCGGCTGATGCGTAGGCTGTAGGATTGGTAATCTGGTTTGTTCCTGCATTGAGATCGTATAGAGTGGGGTAAAATTCTTTAGTAACACCGGTTACCGTAGTGACTGCCGCTGTAGTGAGGTCAAAGGTTGCGGTTCCTGCATTATTGTTATTACAGCCCGTAAGACTTGCATCAGTTGCTGCAAATGGTGTCGGGTTAAGCTGTATGACGCCATCTCCGTTATCACAAAGGGTAGAAGTTGGATCTTTAATAACTACTTTAATGGTTGTATTTCCTGAATATTGGAAGCTTGTGGGATTCGCAATGGGGGTGGAGTTTCCTAATATATAATACGTGAAAATATAGTTCCCAGGGTTATTGACAAACTGCGGATTGAAGGAAGTCAGATCTACAGTTCCGTTTCCTGTGGCAGGATTTGTACATACAAATGGAGTCACTGTGTTATTAAGGATAGGTACCTTATCTACAAATACTTTTGCATTTTTAATGGAATGTCTTGCGCTGGCACCTCCGGTAGCAGCCGAAAAGCCAAAATATCCCTGTGTCATTCCTACAGCTCCCCCCGATGGAGCAAATGACTGGTCCACGATGAGTACTCCGTCTATTCTAATTTTAATAATCCAATTGGTAGGATTGCTGAGGTCTGTTTCTCCGTTTACCTCTACATGCCGATAGGTATCTCCTACAAAAGGCTGGGTAGGGTTAAGGTCCGGAGAATGGAAGGTGCTTCCCGGGGTATTGTTGAATTCAATATTATTACCTGCAGTATTGTTAGTGCCATACAAAAGGTGGACTTTACTCATCTGCCCTTCTGTAGTATTATTGAAAATATCAAAGCCAACCATTAAACCCGAAGCTCCGGCAGGAATTCCTAATCCTCCTCCGGATACAAACCCTGTAGGTGGATTCGCTAGATACCAGAATGTAAATCCATCGCCCTTACCAAATTGAGTAGTCCCGTTTCCGTCGATTCTGAAATCAAATTCTACTTTCCATTTATCGCAATAGCTTAAGGTAATGGGGGTAGATAATTTTATGGCACCATAACGGCTGGTCTGATCAGTAGTGAGCCTTACAAAATCTCCGATCACTGTGGCATCTGATACAAGGTCCCATCCTGTTGTATTTACTGGGTTACCAGTGAGTTGATAGGTTTGTGAAAATAACTTTCCCGACAAACAAAGCAGAAAAGTAAGTAAACCAATGAGTATATATTTTTTCATAATAGGTAGTTGAGTGTAATTTTTGTAGAGGAGGAAATCAGAATGCCAATGATGACAGACCTTAATGGCATTCTTTATCATCCCGCCCTTGAATAAGGCAGCTGTGTATAGCAAGCACCAATACTATTCTCTGTTCTTTACTAAAATCCAGCCCGTGTATTTGGTTTCGGTATTGTCTTTATTGTTTTCATTCCATGAAATGGTATACCAGTAAGTGCCGGTAAGGATTTTTTTGCCGGATGCCATACCATCCCATGTGTAATTTCTTATTTTGCTGGCTTCATAGAGTTTGTTACCATACCTGTCATATACTGTGAAAACCAGATTCTTTTTATATGCCAGGGCCGAATAATCAATCACGTCGTTGATATTATCTCCGTTCGGAGTGATCGCATTGATCAGGTTAGGAACTGTAATCTGAATCTGGACCGGGGTACAATTATAAAAATCTTTTACAAAGACTTTTACCTCCCCTCTGGCTAAACCGGAGAAAAAATTAGAATTCTGCCAATTGACCCCATCTAAAGAATATTGATACGGAGGAGTTCCTCCTGCTGCATTTACTGTAATGGTGTTATTGTGGATGTCAATACTTGAAATTACAGGATTGGCTGACGCTATTACTTTTACTATTTGCGTGGTGATACAATTACCTGTTTTGAGCTTTACCCAGTATTGTCCTACTCCTACATCTTTAATCGATTGTGTTGTTGCTCCGGTACTCCATTCGTATGAGGCGAAACCGGGGCCTGCATCCAGGTTGGTTTTATCCCCGATACAGATAATTTTATCTTTCAGAACAGGCGAAGTTACCGGTGGTAATACGATCAGATTAATTTTCGTTATTGCAAAACATCCGTTACTGTCCGTTACTTTCACATAGATAACTGTACTTGGAGAAATATATTGAAGTATATTGACAATTTCATTGGTGCCATTCAGAGCATTGGCAAGGGTGGTATAGTACTTTTTGCTGACTCCGGTAGTTAATGAAGTGACATCAGCAGCTGTTAAATTGAAAATAGCGTTGGAAATATTATTTTCTATAAAGCACGATTGAAGACTTGCCTCTTTCACCGGGGTTTCAGGATAGAAAGCCAGCGTGATCTTGGCTGTACCCGTACAGCCTTGCGGTGTACTTACTTTCACATAAACAATTCCCGGAGCAGCAATATAGTTGTCCGGATAAGGAATCTCGTTGATTCCTGCATTGAGGTCATTTAGTGTTTTGTAATACTTTTTAGTCACGCCGGGTACATTTGTTACATCGGCAGTGGTAAGATTAAAGGTGGCGGTCCCTGCTTTATTGTTGTTGCATGCTAAAAGTGTTTTATCGTCAGCTTTAAAAGGCGATAAAACCAGTTGGATTTTCCCGTCCGGGTTGTCACATAATATGCCTGCATTGTCTTTGATGACAACCGTCACAGTAGTGTTGGTATTAAATTGATAATTGGCAGGATTGGCAATCGGGGTAGAGCTTCCGAAAGGGTAGTAGGTGAAAGTATAATTCCCGGGATTGCTTACAAATTGCGAATTGAATGTAGTTAAATTGACAGTTCCATATCCGGTAGCAGGGTTAGGGCAGAAGGATTGGGTTGTTGAATCTTTCAGAATTGCCACCTTATCTGTGTAGATTTTTACGTTTTTAATGGAATGCCTGGACTTTGCGGCCCCTGTAGAGGCTGAAAACCCAAAATATCCCTGTGTCATGGTAGCAGCTCCCCCGGAAGGAGCGAAAGATTGGTTGCAGATGACGGTGCCGTCAATGGTTATTTTTACAATCCAGTTAGCAGGAGCGGCGGGATCTATCTGCGCAGTTACCTCCACATGTTTATAAGTGGTTCCCTGGAAAGGCAAGGTTGAATTCAGATCCGGTGAATGGAAAGAACTTCCCGGAACATTAAAGTATTCAACATTGTTATTGTCAGTTGTGTTAGGTACCTGTCCATAGGCAACGTGCACCTTGCTCATCATTGCTGTGGTTGTGTTATTATAGGTGTCAAATCCTACAATAAACCCTATTGCATTCTGGGATACTCCGAGTCCGGACCCTAATACACTGGCAACCGGAGGATTGGCGAGGTACCAAAATGCAAGCCCGTCACCATTAAAAGTTTGGCTGGAATCCATTCTGAAGTCGAACTCCACTCTCCATTTATCACAGTATTTTAAATTGATGGGGTTATTCAGTCTGATTGATCCGGATTGGTTATTGCTGTCCGGTGTGAGCTGTACAAAATCACCATTTACGGAAGCCGGAGATACTGTGGTCCATCCGGTAGTATTGATCGGATTGCCCGTAAGCTGATAGGTTTGGGCCAAATATTTTTCCGAAAAACTGAGAAATAAAAGAAAAAAACAAATTAATAGATTTTTATTCATTTAATTGGGATTTAGGATTAAAAAGTAAAGATATTAAATCCCAATCGAAATAAATATGTATTTATTGTTAATTTTGTTAAAAAATTAAATATTATTTAAAACATTAATGTTTCTTATGATGAAATATTGGCTGGTAGAGGTGTATTGGTGGCTAAGTGTTAATCGCTAAAAAAGCGAGTTGTTATCCAGGTTCTCAAAATAGGTGTCAATTTCGAGGCGGTCGGAAGCCGCGGCTGCAACTGCCAGTTTATCACAAAGTTCATTTTCAAAATGTCCTGCGTGTCCTTTTATCCAGTGCATTTTAGGAGTATGTTTATGATAAAGTTCGATAAATTTTTTCCAGAGATCAGGATTTTTTACATTTTTCCAGCCTCTTTTTATCCAGCCTGAAATCCAGTTTTGGTTGATGGCATCAGCCACATATTTGCTGTCTGTATAGATGTGGATTTCATTGTCTGTAGATTTCAGCTTTTCTAATGCGGTAATTACAGCCAGAAGTTCCATTCGGTTGTTGGTAGTTTTCCGGAAGCCTTTGGAGAAAGTTTTCTGGTAATTTCTCTCAGGAACGCGCATGAGAATTCCATATCCGCCCTTTCCCGGGTTTCCGCTGCAAGCACCATCGGTGTATATTTCGATTCTCAAATTGATACTATAAATTGATTATGTAAGCTGTAAAATTATAGGCTAAAACCTTCAAATCACCTAAAATGGAAAATCATCATCGTCATCCAGGTCATTCATCGAAGATCCGGAAAGCTTTGAGCTGTCCGGAAGGTCAAATGCTGCCCCCGGTTGAATCGTTGTTTTGATCCTGTCGAAACCGCTTGGTTCGTTGCTTCCGAAGTTAGATGGATAACCGCCGCCGGCACCGCCTTCAAAAGCTGCCTCAATATCCCCGAATTTAGCAAAATGCTTTAAGAAAGATAACCGGACATCGGCTGTGGCACCATTTCTGTGTTTTGCGATAATTAATTCAGCCTGGTTTTCAGTAGAAGTTTCCTGGCCTTCTTCATCGTTATCCCAAACGGAAATTTTGTAATATTCAGGCCTGAAGATGAAAGATACGATATCCGCATCCTGCTCAATCGCTCCTGATTCCCTTAGATCTGAAAGCTGGGGCCTTTTTCCGGGCCGCGCTTCCACACTACGTGAAAGCTGCGAAAGTGCAATAACCGGAACGTTAAGTTCTTTTGCAATAGCTTTTAATGACCGGGAAATCATGGAAATCTCCTGTTCACGGTTTCCTACTCCTTTTCCGCCTCCACCGGCAGTCATCAGCTGAAGATAATCGACCATGATAAGCCTTACTCCGTGTTGCATTACCAGCCTTCGGCATTTTGCACGGAAGTCAAAAATAGAAAGTGAAGGAGTTTCATCAATATAGAGCGGTGCATTTTCAAGCTCAGATACATTGGAGAACAGCCTTTGCCATTCTTCGTCATCCAGTGTTCCTTTTCTTAATTTTTCAGATGAAATTCTCGTCTCAGAAGCAATCATCCTTGTGATAAGCTGAACGGATGCCATCTCGAGAGAGAATAGAGCCATAGGAATCTTGTGGCCTACCGCAATATTTCTTGCCATAGAAAGAAGAAACGCGGTTTTTCCCATCGCGGGACGGGCGGCAATAATAATAAGGTCGGAATTTTGCCAGCCGCCGGTTTCTTTATCCACATCTCTGAAACCGGAAGGAACCCCTGAAAGTCCTTGCTTGTCTTTCAAAGATTTAATAGTGTCAATAGCCTGTTTTACCAATGAATTGGCAGTATCGAATCCCTTTTTGATCGTTCCGTTGGTGATTTCAAAGAAAGACTGTTCCGCTTTGTCCAGAAGTTCAAAAACATCGGTAGATTCTTTGTATGAAGAATCAATCACATTAGCAGAAACATTGATCAGGCTTCTTAGAATATACTTCTCAAGAATAACCCGTACATGGTATTCTATATGGGCAGATGAGCTTACCCCCATCGTGAGGTCAATGATATAATGATCGCCCCCTGCCTGGCTTAATTTGTCTTCCTTTTTCAGATCCTGGATAATGGTCATTAAATCTACCGGATGATTGCCTTCATAAAGCTTTAAAATAGTAGAAAAAATAACCTGATGCCTCGGATCGTAAAACACTTCAGGAGTAAGAAGGTCAATAGAATGGTCTAGACCTTTTTTGTCAATCAAAAAAGTTCCGATAACAAGTCTTTCAAAATCCACTGCATTAGGAGGCATTTTTCCATCCGCAATAGATAATTCTTTTGCAAAGTTTCCGTGCGTTAAGGATGATAATGTTTCTTTCTGCGCCATTGTGCAAAGATAGTCTATTTAGAAAATAATTTAAAAATAGTAATCAACAAATTATCCGCAGTTTTTTGCAAAAGGCGTTCTGCAGGAAGCTGAGTATGTTGATAAAAAAATCACCTCAGCTGAGGTGATTTTTCATAAGCCTATAAAAGCTTAGTCTTTATTTTTTACCAATACCCATCCTGAGTATTTTGTTTCAGTATTGTTTTTATCGTTTTCATTCCATGAAATGGTATACCAGTAGGTTCCTGTCGGGATTTTTTTGCCGAAAGCTGTTCCGTCCCATGTGAAATTTCTTACTTTATTGGCTTCATGAAGTTTGTTTCCATATCTGTCATATACAATAAACACAAGGTTCTTTTTGTATGCTAATGCAGAATAATCAATAACATCATTGATGTTGTCTCCGTTTGGAGTAATGGCATTGATCAGATTTGGAACCGTAATCGTAATCTGAACAGGGTTACAGTTGAAAGAATCTTTTACGAAAACTTTATTTTCTCCTCTTGGAAGTCCTGAGAAAACATTGGATTCCTGCCAGTTAACCCCGTCTATAGAATACATATAAGGAGGCGTTCCGCCGGCAACGTAAATGCTGATATTGTTGTTGGAAATATCTATACTTGAAATAACAGGCTGCTGAGTAGGCTGAACCTTTACTTCCTGCAGTGTAAAGCATTTTCCTGTTTTAAGCTTAACCCAATAAGAACCGATTCCAACATTGCTGATGGATTGAGTGGTTTCTCCTGTGCTCCATTCGTATCCGTCGAATCCAGGTCCGGCATCTAATGTTGTTTTGCTTTCAGCACAGATGGTTTTGTCTTTCAGTACAGCAGATTTTACCGGAGGAAGAACATTTAAGGTGATTTTTGAAATAGCATAACATTGTCTCTCATTGGTTACTCTCACATATACGGTAGTGCTTGTAGAGAGATAAACATTAGCGTTTAGAATAGCATTTGTTTCACTTTGGGCATCCGCTAATGTCTTATAGTATTTTATAACAGTTCCTGTAGGGACCGGATTAGGAAGTCCGATATCTGCTTTTGCAAGATCAAATGTTGAGAAAGTAATATTGTTTTCAATATAACATTCGCTAAGCTGTGCGTCCTTTAAAACAACAGTCGGGTAGAATTGCAGTTTAATGGTGGTGGTTGCGATACATCCGAATGAGGAAATTACTTTTGCATATACTGTAGTTTCCGGAGAAACATAATTGGTAGGATTTGTAATTTCATTGGTCTCTGCATTCATATCTGCAAGAGTCGGGTAATATTTGATTGTGGCTCCTGTACCTCCAAATACGCCGGCGGTAGTTAAATCGTATTTTCCTGTGCCTGCTCCATTGTTATTACACGCTAAAAGGGTAGCTGGAGTTGCCGTGATACCTACATTAACAAACTTGAACTTTCCTGTAATAAAGCAGCCGTTCATCGGGTTGCCCGCATTATTGGGATCGTGATATACAACTCTGTAGTAATAAATTGTTGTACCGTTTACCGTTGCTGTCGTAAGTGGGTTGGTACCGGTAAGGGCATCATTGATTTCATTATGATAGGTTACCTGGAAGTTGGTACTGTTTCCGTTAATAATTCCTGCTGTAAGGGTTGTGAAGTTAAATTGAGTTGGAAGCCCACATACCATAACCTGGCTTGGATCTGAAGGATTGGCTGCCGGAATTCCGGGAGTGATAAATGGATAAGGAGCTAAGCTGGCATCATTAAAGGCAGAGCTTAAGCTGGCAGTTCCTGACCATACCAGGGAGAATCCGTTTGGTGATTTACTGTAGTTATCAACCACCAGGTAATAAGTATCCCCAAGTGCTGCATCTATATAAGGGCTCCATTTTCCACTGTTTCCACTGGCCGGAGGAATAGCAAGATCCAGGCCGGTATCTCCAGGAGTACCTGAGTAGTTACATCTCAGAGGAGCTACAAAAACGTGCTGGTCATTCTGTAAAGACGGGCATCCGTTCGGGGTAGGACCGTACACGGCGAAATCGTAATCATCATCCGGGTCGTTAGGCTTGATCGTAAAAGCAAGAGTTCCTGCACTTGATACCGTGAAAGTGTACCATACTGTATAGCGCTCATTTGTAGATAAGCACCCCCCATTTTGATTGAGGATTTCTAAAATGTTCCCCGGCCCTGTAGGGGTATAGGAAATATCAGAATTTCCACAGAGAGGAATTGCAGAAGGACAATCTGATTGCGAATAAAACGCCTGTGAAATAAATAAAATTAAAAGAAGTAGTATTTTTTTCATTGTTAAAATGATTTTATGAAACAAAATTGAAATGAATAATTTTACCATCATTGCTTTATAAAGTTGCCACGAAGCAACTTGAGTAGTGTGCAATTCTCGATTTTATTACGAGCTTCCTGAAAACTTGAGCGAGTTCTCTTTTGTTTCATAATTACGGAATACCAGCCTGTTGTAAGGTTTTTCTGTTGAAAGCATGAGCTTGAGCCCATAAACTTACTTTAAAAAAGCATATAGTTAGTAAAAGTTTATTCATAAGCTATTATTTTATAGCAAATATAAAAAATTATTAATGTTAAATTAAAGATTTTGAGATATATTTAATAAAAATGAATATTAAGCTAAGATATCACTTTTTTATTGATCATCGCCAGTCTCCTTTTATTGAAATTTAATAGATAAATTCAGAATAGAAATTTCCTATTCTGAATTTACCGGCAATAAGCATCCATAAGTATTTCACTCAAACACTGATTGATGATTATTCTCTGTTTTTTACCATTATCCACCCTGAATACTTGAATGGGGTGTTTTTCTTATCATTTTCATTCCATGTCACCGTGTACCAGTATGTCCCTGTCGGAACTTTTTTCCCGGCTATTGTTCCGTTCCATTTATACCCGTTTAACCTGTCAGCCTGATGTATTTTAGAGCCATATCTGTCGAAAATAGTAAATACAAGATTTTGCTTATCTGCCAGTGCGGAATAGTCTATCGCATCATTTATACCATCTTCATTTGGTGTGATAACATTGATGAGATTAGGAACAACAACTGAAATTTCAACAGGCTTACAGTTGTAAGAATCTTTTACATATATTTTATGGTTTCCTCTTGTAATGTTCGTAAAGAGATTGGAGCTTTGCCATTTTATATGGTCCATAGAATATTGATAATCAGGAGTTCCTCCGGTCACATTGATTGTGAGCGTGTTGTTTGATATGTCAATTCCGGTAATGACCGGGTTCTCAGAAGCATATACCTTTACCGTCTGGGTGGTATAGCAATCCCGGGTCTTTAATTTTACCCAATATGTTCCTACTCCTATATTGCTGGCTATCTGAGTGGTTGCCCCGGTACTCCATTGGTAACCGTCAAATCCCGGTCCTGCATCCAAGGTCGTTTTGTCTTCCATGCAGATGATTTTATCTACCAGTACTTTAGATTTTACAGGAGGAAAGACAACTAAAGTGATTTCGGCGATGGAAAAACAGTTTTGCGAATCCGTTACCCTTACATATACCACCCCGTTGGGAGCAATGTATGTTGTTGGGTTGGCAATTTCGTTAGTTCCTGCCAGGGCGTCGGTTAAAGACGGGAAATACCTTTTAGTGGTATTGGTTTGGGTGGTTACATGAGCGTTATTAAGGTTAAATATTCCTGTTGAAGTGTTTTGCTCCGTGAAACAGGCGCTTATAGAAGCATTTTTCACCTGTACTACAGGATAAAAATCAAGGGTGATTTTGGCAATGGTGGAACAGCCTTGGGGGTTGGTTATTTTTACATAGACTACCCCGGCTGAAGAAGAATAGGTATAGGGGTTTGTAATTTCATTCGTTCCGGTATTTAAATCATTTAAAGTCGGATAATATTTTTTTGTGCCCGTTCCGCTATATACGTTGGCAGTAGTTAAATTGAAAACGGCTATACCTGAGTTGTTATTATTACACATGGTTAAGATTGCATCATTGGCAGTAATAGAATTATCCTTAAACTTAAAATTGCCGGTTTGTCTGCAGGAATTAACGGGATTGGTAGGATTGGTAGGATCCTGGTAATGTATGCTATAGTAATAGATGGTTGTTGTTCCAACAGTTTGAGGAGTCGTGATAGGGTTGTTGCCTGAAAGGGCGTCATTTTGATTGGTGTGATAGGTGACTACAAAATTGCTATTACCATTGAGTATTCCTGGAGTTAAGCTGCTGAAGTCAAAAATGGTTGGATTTGAACAAATGCTTACTTCATTTGGGTTGTTTGGATTGGGTGTACCAGGAGGTATAAATGGATGTGGAGTGAGCACAGGATCTGTGAAAGGAGATAATAAAGTAGCGGTTCCGCCCCATGTTAAAGAAAATCCGGTGGTATTTGCACTGTAATTATTTACTAAAAGGAAGTAGGTTTCTCCCGGTAAAACGTCCATATATTTACACCATGCCCCAAAATTTTGTGTCCCGGATCCGGCATATGGAAATGTTGTCGTCATATTAAGACCGGTTGCTCCCGACGTATAGGAGGTGTTGCACCTTATTGTATTTCCTTTGTTGTTACAGGTCACATTCGGGCCCCATACATAGAAGTCATAATCTGTTGATGTGCTTTGAAGGGGCGTAATTGTAAAAGTTAATGTTCCCGCCGTTGCAATAGTGAATTTATACCATACAGAATACTGTTCTGTGAAAGTACCGCAGTTCCCATCAGGTAATTCCTGTACTCCGGGACCATTAGGAGTATAGGAAATATCAGAACTGCCACAAACGGCTAAGGAAGTAATACAGTCTTGTTGTGCAAAAAAGACCTGGCATATGGACAGAATTAAAAGAAGTAATATTTTTTTCATTTTTGTGTTTTTAGATTTCATTCATTAGAGATAAGCTCGTCCTGATAGCTTTTTTTTGTTCTCAATCCCAAGCTATGCATGGTATTAGATTTTTGAAAATCCGATTTAAGTTGTAAAGCCTGTTCATATTATCCACTATAAAAATGAGTCTGATTCTGTACAGATAAGAAGGAGTATGCCCCCAAGTAAGCGGAACACCTATGAATTGAAACATTGTGCATAATGAAATAATTTTTTTACAATCAAATATAAAAAAAATATTATTCTGTTGCGAATTAATTTAAAATATGGCATTTATTTTAAATATATACTAATATTAATGGATATAATATTAGTGTTTTAATAAAAAAAAGAAAATTGTACTAGTAAATTGATTAATATGTTGATGTGTAATATTTCTTTAATTCAATATAAGAATGATTAATATTGCATCTTCCTCAATTTAGGATTGGTACTTCCTACCAGCAGCGCAATTAAAACAGTCATTGTTCCACCAAATACAACAGAACGTACAACGCCCAATAATTTGGCCATCAACCCGCTTTCAAACTGTCCCATTTCATTGCTGGACATAATGAATATGGAATTTACACTGAGGACGCGGCCTCTGATATGATCAGGGGTTTTTAATTGTACAATTGTCCCCCTGATGACCACAGAAATACCATCAAGCATGCCACTCATCACCAGGAACATAAAAGACAACCAGTAAAGCCTGGAAAGCCCGAACCCGATAATGCAAAGCCCAAATCCTGCCACTACCGCAAGAAGTATTTTCCCCTGGTTTCTTCTTAAAGGGACAATCGATAAAGTGGTTATGATGCACATTGATCCGATATCTGAAGCTGCATTGAGCAAACCGAAGCCTTCAGCTCCCGAATTTAAAATGTCTGTTGCGAATACAGGAATCATGGCTACTGCACCTCCAAAAAGCACAGCAAACATATCAAGACATAATGCCCCTAAAATTTCTTTGGTTTTGAATATATAAGAAATCCCTTCACGCATACTCTCTACTACATTCACATTTTCTTTTTTATATTCTGAATACTGTTTATTGAGCTGCCAGAAAAATAATGAAGCAATAAAGATCAGGGATAAAATAACAATCAAAGTCCACTTTACTCCGAAATAACCTATAAGAATTCCTCCTATAGCATGTCCGCAAACGGAGGATATAAGAAAAGTAGCCTGGTTCAGGGTGACTGCATTAGGAAGGTTTTCTTTTTTTACAATTTTAGGAATCATGGACGGTACAATAGGCCCGATAAAAGCCCTTGCAATTCCTGTGAAAAATATGACGCCATATATATAATAGGTGATCTGATGTCCTGTAAAATGCATTTTCATATTAAAAAAAGCAGGAATAAGCAACAGTCCGATCAGGAAAATATAGGCATAATTACAAATAAGCAGCAATTTCTTTTTTTCATTCATGTCGATAACATGACCGGCGTATAAAGCACAACTTACTGCCGGAATCACCTCTGAAAGCCCGATAAGTCCAATTGAAAAGGGATCTTTGGTCAACTGGTATACCCACCATCCCAATAATGTGGCAAGCATCCTGAAAGCTAAAACAATGAAAAATCTTCCGGTAAGAAGGTTTCTGAACTCAATATTTTGTAATGTTTTTAACGGGGTAAAGGAAATCATGAGCAAAAATAGCCCTAAAAATTTATTTAGGACTATTCATATATTGTTTTTTAAAAGATATATTAAATATATTCTGAGAGATAAAATCTATTTTAGTCGGCTCTTGAAGAACTAATCACCAGGGCTGCAACTCCCGCTGCTCCAATAACAGTGGCACCGGCCAGAATCCTGGCTTTGGATCTGTCTTTCACAGCAGCTACTTTAGCTTTAGGTATAATGACTTCTGTACTGTCTTTTTTTCCTGCGGTTCCTACCAGGTTGTCCCCCATTACATTCCGGAATAATATTTTTTGTTTCGGAGATCCGTCCCTCATGGTAACAACGTATATTTTACCGGCTTCCAGATTAGAATAATTGTTCTTTGAAATATCCTCACTATATTTTGTGGTAGCACAAGAAGAAACGACAAATAAAGATGTTAATAAAGATGATTTTAACAGTACAGATGCTTTCATTATTTTCTTTTAGTTTTTCAAATTTATAATTTTTTTCGAATATACGTTTTTGGAATTGAAAAAAAGTGTCTAAAGCTTGTAAATTTCTAATAGATCTGCAATTTTCCTGTCGTTGGCTAATCTTGGCGTTTTATTTTGTCCCCCCAGCTTCCCTTGTGATTTTGCATACTCCTGGAAAGCATTTTTCCTGAGAAGGGTAATATGTAGCTTTTGTAAAATATTCCCTGAGATCAGATCGTCATAATAGGTGTTCCTGTTTCTCAATTGCTGATCCAGTTCATCCCTGAATAGTTCTATGTTTTCTGGAGCTTTTTCAAACTCAATCAGCCATTCATGGTAAGGGAGTCCTTCCTGCGGGTTTACCTGTGGAGCAAGATGAAACTCGGTAACCTGAGCGGGATATTTTTCCAGGGTAGCTCTCATCGCTTCTTCTACTTCAAATGCGATAACATGCTCTCCGAATGCGGAAGTGAAATGTTTTGTTCTTCCACTTACCAAAACCCTGTATGGTTTTTTATCAATAAAACGCACTACATCTCCTATCGAATAAGCCCATAATCCGGAATTGGTAGTCAGGACTAAAGCATAATCCTTATGAAGTTCTACATCTTTTAAGGTCAGCCTCCGGGCTCCGGGTTTTCCATATTCTTCCAGTGGAATAAATTCATAGAAGATTCCATGATTGGTTAATAACAGAAGCCCTTCTTTGGTGTAATCGTCCTGGAAAGCAAAAAAACCTTCAGAAGCGGGAAAGGTCTGAATAATGTCTACCGTTCCTCCCAGCAAATCTTCCATTTTATCACGATAAGGCTCATAATTTACCCCACCCGTCACAATAAGCTGGAGATTAGGAAAGATCTGCTTTACTTTTTTTCTATGCTTATCAGTCAATTTTTCAAAATACATGATCAGCCATGGCGGGATTCCTGAAATCAGCGTCATGTTTTCATGTTCCGTTTCTTCAATGATTTTGTCTACCTTGGCCTCCCAGTCTTCCATGATATTGGTTTTCCAGCTTGGAAGACGGTTTTTCTGAAGATAGCCGGGAATATGATGAGCTACAATGCCGGATAGTCTTCCGGTCTTTATTCCGAAAACTTCTTCAAGCTCGGGACTTCCCTGTAAAAATATCATTTTGCCGTTAACAAAATCAGCATTGTTTTTTTTAGCGATATAATGGAAAAGTGCACTTTGGGCTCCGGCAATCTGAAAAGGCATTCCTTCTTTGGATATAGGGATGTATTTGGAACCTGATGTTGTCCCGGAAGTTTTGGCAAAATATTCAGGAGTATCTGTCCATAAAATATTCGCCTGTCCTTTCTTTACCCTTTCTATATAGGGTTTTAAATCTTCATAATCGGCAACAGGCACCAGGTCCTGAAATTCTTTTACAGAACGGATGTTTTCAAAATTATGTGTTCTGCCAAAAAGTGTTTTCTGAGCAGTGCTGACAAGAGATAGCAATAGCTCCTCCTGGTTTTTCTCTGCATTTTTTTTGAATGCCTCTGCTTTTTGAACATGTTTTTTTGCCCAAATAAGTGCCGCTTTTTTCTTGAAGAAGTTTAACATGCCTCAAATTTATAAATAAGTAAAGAATCTGAGCATATTTATCAGGGACAGATATAAAAAAACCGATGAAATAGATCCATCGGCGTTCGAAATTTGATTATGAAAATAACAACTATATGTTAAAGTTTACTTGTTGGCTTTGTACCTTTTATCCGGTGTTCCGTCTTTTTTCAGGTGTTTGTTAGCCTTATATCTTTTGTCCGGAGTTCCGTCTTTTTTCATTATGGCAGCAGGTTGGGCCGGAGCCGGTTTTGCTGTTTTCATATCGGCAGGTTTAGCTGCTTTTACATCAGCGGGTTTAGTTGCTTTTGCTGTTTTTACAGGATGAGGTGCTGAAGTGGTAGCGGGAGCGGTCTGCTGTGCAGTGGCAAGTCCTAGTCCTAAAACCAATGACATTGCAGATAATAATTTTTTCATAGGAAACTGTTATTTTTGTTTGATTAAAGATATGCAAAAAACGGGCTGGAATATTTGGTTTTTTAAACTTAACTAAAGTTTATTACAGCTTAAAAAAAAATTAAAACACCCTTGGAAAACAAAAAAGCCTGCCCTGTTTTGAGAGCAGACTTTGTGTATAGTGAATAAGTTGTTTAACGTGTACAATTCGCAGTCCAGGTCTTACCATCCTTTAAATATAGAATTTTCAATTCATTATTATCAATTCTGATGTATGAGGTAGCTGTGGAGCCAACCATTACCAGAGTGTGATCCCCTTTTTGCTCAAATTCAATTCCGTTCAGATCCGGGATGCTGTTTGAAAAGGCAAAATTATACTTTGTACCGCTGGCTATCTTTGTAACAAATACACTTCCGTTATCGGTGCTAATGTTGGTAGATCCACCGTCGTTATAAGAAATACTTCCTTTATACGTTCCTGCAAAGAAATCATTGTTGGTAGGATCATCATCTCTGCTGCACGACGAAAAAGATAATGCTGTAAAAACCAACAGCATCAAAACTCCTAAAATTTTAATTGCTTTTTTCATAATACTATTCTTAAAATGTTTGTTAAAACTAAAATCCCAAACAATATGCCATATATGGATATTTGGTTTTTTTTTAACTTGTTATTAAATAAATTAGCAAAAAATTAAGATTTATAATGATGAAACAATAATTCTTACATGAGAAACACGTGCTTGTCCTTCAATGGAAGAAAAAAATATCCTTACCTTTGTATATAGCAAACGGTTTCGGAATACTCCCGAAATCGCTTTTGTCGTTTATACCATTAGTATTTATGCAATTAAAATCCATCAATGAAAAGTTTCTTCCTGATTTAATGCAAAAAGAATTCGGAAAAGAGATTTTTATCAGGTTAGAAGATCACCGGCATATTGCTGTAAAAGGAAGTGCAGGGTCTTCGGTTTCTATTTTTGTGGCTGAGTTGTTTCTGGCTCAAAAGAAAAGTATTCTTTATCTGGTAGATGATAAAGAAGATGCATTGTATGCCAACACGGAAATGGAAGATCTGCTTGGAAAAGAAAAGGTCCTGTATTTCCCGGCAACACATCTTGAGCCTTACCAGGTAGAAAAAACCCAGAATGCCAATCTGGTTTTGCGGACCGAAGTACTGAACAAAATCAACTCGGGAAGATCTCCAAAGGTTATTGTAGCGTACGCAGGAGCCTTGTCTGAAAAAGTATTGAAAAAAGAAGACTTTAAAGCGATATCACACCACATTAAAGTAGGGGATCATCTGGATTTTGACTTTGTGGACGAGCTGCTTAATCATTATAATTTTCATCAGTCTGATTTTGTTTCCGAGCCTGGAGAGTTTTCAGTGAGAGGAGGAATTGTAGATGTATTTTCCTATTCTTACGAGAAGCCTTATAGAATTACCTTCTTTGGAAATGAGGTGGAAAGTATCAGGACCTTTGATATTGAAACCCAGCTTTCCATAGACAAAGTGAAAGATTTTCAGTTGGTTTCCAATATGAATTTTTCAGTAACCGGAAGCAGGGTTTCTTTGCTGCAATTATTGCCTGAAGAAAGTTTTGTAGTAACCAAAAATGGTATGGTGGGAATGCAGAAAATCAGAACTTTCTATGAAAAGGCATTGGAGAAATATGAAACATTAAGTAAGGATATAGCTCACAGAAGCCCCCAGGAACTTTTTATTTCAGACCAGGAATTCCTGTTTGATTATAAGAAATTTAAAACTATAGATTTCGGTGGAGTGTTGATTGAAGGAATAAAAGATGCCGCCGAAATTAAAATGGAACAGATGCCGCAGCCTTCTTTCCACAAAAATTTTGAATTGCTGATTGAAGACCTTGAAGAAAAACAAAATGACGGGTTTGATACCTGGATTTCTTTTTCAACGGAGAAGCAAAAGGAACGTCTGGAATCTATTTTTGAGGAACTGGAACATGAACTTCCTTTTAAAAGCTTCAGGTCTGAGCTGCATGAAGGTTTTGTAGATAACGGGCATAAATTGTTGGTCTATACGGATCACCAGATTTTTGACCGTTATCAGCGATATAAAGCTAAAAATACTTTTGCCAAATCAGAACAGCTTACCCTGAAAGACCTGATGTCTTTAAAAATAGGAGATTATATTGCTCATATAGATCATGGGATCGGAAAATTTATGGGGCTGGTAAAAGTAAATAACAACGGTAAGATCCAGGAATGTTTTAAACTGACTTATAAAAACGGGGATTTATTGTATGTAAGTATCCATTCCTTACATAAGATTTCCAAGTATAATGGTCCCGATGGAAAAGAAATTGTCCTAAGTAAACTGGGGTCCCCGACCTGGAAAACATTAAAGCAGAAAACCAAGGCAAAGGTAAAACAGATTGCATTTGACCTTATTAAGCTATATGCCCAAAGGAAAACAGCAAAAGGTTTTGCGTATACCCCGGACTCCTATTTGCAGAATGAACTGGAAGCCAGCTTTATCTATGAAGATACACCGGATCAGGAAAAAGCAACCATAGACGTTAAAAAAGACATGGAAGCCGATACCGTTATGGATAGGTTGGTTTGCGGAGATGTAGGTTTTGGAAAAACGGAAGTTGCCATCCGGGCTGCGTTTAAAGCTGCAACAGACGGAAAACAGGTTGCTGTATTGGTGCCAACAACAATTCTGGCCTTCCAGCATTACAGAAGTTTTAAAGAGAGGCTGAAAGATTTTCCGGTAAATGTTTCTTATATAAACCGTTTCAGGACGGCAAAACAAAAATCAGAAACATTGGAAGAGCTGAAAAACGGTAAAGTAGATATCATAATAGGTACTCATCAGTTGGTAAGCAGTTCGGTTAAATTCAAGGATCTTGGGTTATTGATTATTGATGAGGAACATAAGTTTGGTGTTTCTGTAAAAGATAAACTGAAAACGCTGAAAAATAATGTTGATACCCTTACCCTCACAGCAACTCCTATTCCAAGAACCCTTCAATTCTCTTTAATGGCCGCAAGGGATTTGTCTGTTATTAAAACGCCACCGCCGAACAGGCAGCCGGTAGATACCCAGCTGATTGATTTTAATGAAGAAACCCTTCGGGATGCTATTTCGTATGAGATTCAAAGGGACGGACAGGTTTATTTCATTAACAACAGGATTGAAAACCTGAAAGATATTGCCGGCCTTATCCAACGTTTGGTTCCGGATGCAAGAGTGATTACAGGGCATGGGCAGATGGAAGGGAAACAGCTGGAAAAAAATGTTTTGGATTTTATGGAAGGAAAGTATGATGTTCTTGTTTCCACTACAATTGTTGAAAGTGGTGTAGATGTCCCGAATGCCAATACTATATTTATCAATGATGCGCATCGTTTTGGAATGGCAGACCTGCACCAGATGAGAGGAAGGGTAGGGCGAAGCAACAGGAAGGCATTTTGTTACCTGATTACGCCTCCTTATGATATGATGACTACGGATGCAAGAAAACGGTTAGAGGCTATTGAACAGTTCTCAGATTTGGGAAGCGGTTTTCAGATTGCGATGAAAGACCTGGAGATCCGTGGTGCAGGAGATTTATTGGGTGCAGAGCAGAGTGGCTTTATTAATGAAATGGGGTTTGAAACCTATCAGAAGCTAATGCAGGAAGCTTTAGAGGAGCTTAAAGATGATGCTGATTTTGAAAATTTATTTGACAATGAAGAAGACAGGCAAAAGCTTTTCAAATCTGTAAAAGATGTCAATATTGATACGGATCTGGAGTTAATGCTTCCTGATTTCTATATTTCCAATACGGAAGAAAGATTACTGTTGTATCAGAAGATTGCTGAAATTACTAATGAAAAGGAGCTGCACCAGTTTGAGCTTGAGCTGATTGATCGTTTCGGGCCATTGCCTGAAGAAGCTGTTAATCTGTTGAAAAGTGTTTCTTTGAAATGGCTTGCTGCTGATATTGGTTTCGAAAAAATCGTAATGAAAAACGGAGTATTCTTAGGATATTTCCCAGGTAATCCGCAGGATAAGTTTTATCAGACAAACAGGTTCAGGCATATTATCAACTATTTAACCGGGAATCCGGCTGAAGCTCAATTGAAAGAGAAGTCGGGTAAAGAAGGGAATCAGCTTATGATGAGAAAAGAAAAGGTAAAGAATGTTGATGAAGTGAATAGGTTATTAAAAGCTATTATTGATCACGAGTAAATTATAATTTTCAGATATATTGCTTTTTTCTATAAAGTGTGAAAAACATATAAAAGCTTAAGTTTTTATATGTTTTTTGTGATTATTATCATTTTTTACTTTAAAAGTATTCATGTACCAGAGAGTTAATGCGTTTTATATGGTTTTGAAGTCACCTTCCAATGATAAAAAAAACTTAATAAGCTCCCATGTATAAAGGGTTTGCTGGAGGGTGTATTTAAATTCATTTGTGAAAAGTAGAGTTATGTAGAATTAATTCTACTTTTTTGTGTGATTAATTCGATAGCGTAATGTGTTTATTTCTATGGAGTTAAGGTGTGCTTTGGAAACTTTTTTGATTTGAAAATTGTACATTTGCAAACCTTATTATGAAAAAAACAATATATTGCTGCGTGACTGTATTTCTTTCAATCTATGCAGGCGCACAGGTGGGAATCGGGACTTCTAAACCAAAGTCTATGCTAGATATCAACGGAAAAACCACCTTAAGAAAAGAAATTAGAGTAGGAGGTACTTCAACCCAGGCGGGAGACGCGGGTTTGAATGGCCAGGTGTTGGTTTCTCAGGGAGAGGGTTTACCCCCTGTCTGGAAATCGTTGAATGTTTCCTTTATGGAAGAGGGGCAATACAAATTGATTAATTCGTATTTGTCGTCAGATCAAACTGGAATTATTACCCTTTCTAATGGCGTTGCCGGAGATAATGTGTACAAGAATAATGTTGGGGATGATATCACGGATACAAGCAAAGGTAAATGGGAAAAAATTACAGGTCTTGAAAACAATTTTACCATTAAAAACGGAAAAAACAGACTTACATATCAATTCCAGACGGGGGTTGAAATGAAAGCCGCTTCTTCAACTGTTTCATCCAATATCAGGTTTGCCTGTGGGGTTTTCAGAAATGGTAAGCTCGTAGCCGTGCGTCCTGACAGGATTGCTTCTAATAATAATGCAGAAAAGAATGGTATCCAGGATTATATTTTCACTCTCAGTTATACCGAGCTGAATGTTCCTGTCGGTGCTCATAAAATTGAGATTGCCTGCAGAAAAATCGATACTTCCAACCTAAACTCACAGTTTGCAATAGGGCGTGATGTTCAGAGCTCAAATGGAATATCCAATGCATTTACCCTGGAATCCACAATGAAGATGGATGTTATTGAATATGTTACTTATAAAAACAATTAATCAGGATGAGAAAAATATTATCGACTTTGCTTCTTGCATCAGGACTGCTATTGTCAGCCCAGGTGGGGATAAATACAGATACTCCGAAAGCAACATTAGATGTAAACGGAGACATTAACTTCAGGAATAAAATTGTACTTCTTAATGCTACAGACAATACCCTCTCTGAAGGAAACAATGATCAGTTGTTGGTTTCACAGGGAGAAGGATATCCGCCTACATGGAAAACACTTCGTATTCCAGAGTATGAGCCCAATAAATTTTACCTGATATTCAACAACTCTTTTTCAGATAAAGTAGGGGTTAAATTTACCAATGGAGAGGAAGCTAATATGACATCTTCCCGGGGAGCAACATTTAATAAGGGAACCAATATCAGTAGCTTACAGGGCTTTAAGAAAATTGACGGACTTTCACAAACCATCAGTGTGTTCAGTACTCAAAGTAAGGCATACTTCCAATTTGAAACCGTAGTACAGGCTAATTTCGGCTCGAACGGAACCACTGATACTTCTATAGATTATGCCTGTGGAATTTTTGTAGATGATAAACTGGTGAATCTAAGACAGAGAAATTTAAAGGCAAGTAGTGCTAGCTATCCTTTCCTTACCCATAACCAGATCGGTATTGTAGAAAACCTTACTAAAGGAAATCATACGGTAAGTGTAGGATGTGCGAGACTGGCATCTTATGGAGATACTACTAAAACATTGGCTATAGGAACCAATACAAATACTAATATCAACGGATTTGTAGCTCAATCCTCATTAAAAGTTGATGTGTATGAAGTTCCGGAAGTGTTCAATCCGATCATCAATTAAAAACGAATTATGAAAGAAATATTTTTTGTTGTATCCTTGTTTGTTGCAGGATGTATAAACGCCCAGGTGGGGATTAAAACAACAGATCCGGTTAATATGCTGGATGTTAACGGGGATATCAATATCAGAAAAGAATTAAGAACAGGAGGGACCAATTTGCTGAAAGGCTCCGCAGGAAACGCAGGGGATATTTTTCATAATAATTCTTCTATGGCGGCCAACGACTGGAAGAATATTAAAATTGCAGACGGGCAAGGCAGTATGTCTTTGTTTTCCATCAATACGGTTGCGGATCAGACAGGAGTTTCATTCAATACCAGTGGAAGTGCCGTCCCTTATAACGAAAATGATGCCTTAACAGGAAACTGGACGGTGCTGCCTGGAGCTACGGATACATTCTCCGTGACGAATGCAACGAATAAAGTAACATTTTCGTTCCAGACCACGGCGCAAAAAACAAATAACGGTTCTGCCTCTGCGAGTTTTGCGTGTGGAGTTTTTGTAGATGATAGACTTAAAGCGGTAAGAACAGATGTATTGCTGGGAGAAAGCGGAGCATACAAGATCTTTAACCTTAATGCCACTTTGGCGAATCTTGTCCCCAAAAACAAATATGTTGTAAAGGTAGCATGTATCAACAGAACCCTTAACAATACGACCCTTGGTATAGGCAGAGCAGTAAACACCAATTTTTTAAGCAGTGATATGTCGCAATCTGTATTGACAGTCTCTGTACTGCAGCCTTACTAATTTTCATAATAATGCAATAATTAAAATCTAAAAACGTTATGTTTTTAGATTTTTTCTGTTTATTAAGACTGTTTGTTGTGAATTTGTTTGAATAAATTAGAGGCTGTTATCAAAAATTGAATTATATTTGAACGTGCTAAAATTATTTTATATGGCAAAAAACTATTTTCTTAAAATTTTCGCCGGCTTTGCTTTGCTGGGCTTGCTGGCTTCATGTAATACGACTTCAGATCCCACCGAATCCATACCCAATCCTGATGAAGGAGCGCCACCCCAAAAGATTCTGTCAAAGGTGAGTGTGAACGCCAGTTCTGAAGAAGAATTTGTTACCACTGCAGGAGTTCTGGAAAAAGCAGTCTTCAAAGATGAAGTGAATACCAATGCCAATTATACAGGAACGGTAACTTATACCAACAAGAAAATAACCAATATCAAATTTGTAAGTACAGCCTCTACCAGTATGAATTACACATTTGATATTACCCCCGATGGTAAGGGGAATATTTATAACGCTTCTTGTGTGGCCACTTCTGTGAATGCGGGAGCAGCCTATGTAAGTGATCTTGCCTTTACTTACGATACTGCCGGGAAACTTACCAAAGTTCTTGAAAAAAGAAAGGTTGGTGGAATAACAGCTTATAATGTATTTGTAGAAAATCTATTTACCTATTCAGGGGAGAATATAGCCCAGGTTACAGTATCTAAAGGAATGTTGGATATCAATGGAACACCGAATATGGCAACAGCAGTAGTGAGTAAATATAGTTTTCAGAACTATGATACCCAGAAAAGCCCATATTCTACATTACCGAAACCGTTTTTTATCATAAGAGGCCTGATCAGTCCGGGTCATTTGTATAAAGCTTCCCCGAATAACCCTACGTCAAAGTATTTCCAGCTGCCGTCACCTGCTGCACCTGTAAATACTGCACAAACCTATTCTTATGACCAGCAAGGGTATCCACTTGTTGAGAAAAACCAGAATATTGTATTTACCTATAAAAACCTATAGTGGGAATATCTTTATGAATCTCATTGGAATATAAATAATTCTATAATTTTTTTGTCAAAAAAAATTATATTTGTGAAAAAATAATCAACCCCCAGGAAATGAAACAACTTTTCTATTTTATTTTATTAATAGCAGGCCTTTCTTCAGTACATTCATGTAAGAGTTTATTGGATGAGGATGGAGATCCTTTACTGGATCTGAACAATAATACCGGCCTGACCGGGCCCAGAGCTTTATATAGAGAAATTACTGATAAAGATACGTTGGCAGAATACCATTACAGTGGTCTTCTTGTGACAAAAGTACTTACCGATAGCGCATCAGTTACTGATATTATGTATAGTGGCGACAAAATAAGCCAGGTTACTTTCAATGGCTTTCTAGATCTGGATGGAAATGGAAAGCTGGATAAAGACAGTGTATCCTACACACAATTATTTACTTATGTTAATAATAAACTGGATGTCATCTCTGAAACACGTTTTATTTTTAGAAGAACACCTCCGGTTCCACCGGCAACAACCCCTGGCCCTCAGACATTATTGAGAAAGGAAAAATCGCATTACAAAATCGAATTCAACGCTACTACGGGTAAACTGGAATCTATTGTTATGGAAAACGGACCGGAAATTACCGGACAGCAATTTGCCTTTACAGACTATTCCAATACGACATATACCTATTCAGGAGACAATGTATCTAAAGTAGTAAGACATTACGGGCCAATGGCAGGTGGTATACACGGTGCGGCTAACAGAAAATACAGCTACGAGTATTTTGCGTATGATAATGAGATCAGCCCGTTCACATTATTGCCGCAGGCTTATAAAATCTCAAGGCTGTTGTCTACCATTATTAATGATAAGGAGAGCCTTATATTATCTCCAAACAATCCCAAGAGATGGTCGGCAACTGACCTAATGCCACCGGTTCCGACTCCGGTTGTAAAAAGTACTAACTACGTATATGATCCTCAAACCTATATGACAAAAGGGTATGGTGTGAATTACATTTACAAACCGCAATAAAATAATTTTTTTAATAATACAACAACTCAATCTGCCAGGATTGAGTTTTTTATTTTTTATCTCTTAATTTTGCAAAAAATTTCTGATGAAATATTTAATCGTTGGGCTGGGTAACAAAGGCTCTGAATATGAAAATACACGACATAATATAGGATTTAAAGTAGCCGAAAAAATAGCTGATGCTCTCGGCACCTCATTCAATACAGCTAATTTTGGCTGGATGGCTGAAGGAAAATATAAAGGAAGAAAAGTTTTTGTTCTTAAACCGGATACCTATATGAACCTTTCCGGAAATGCCGTGAAATACTGGATGCAAAAAGAGAATATTCCTTTAGAAAATGTATTGATTGTAACGGATGATCTGGCTCTTCCTTTTGGAACTTTAAGAATGAAAGGAAAAGGATCTGATGCAGGTCATAATGGTCTTAAAAGCATTAATGAAATGCTGCAGACTCAAAATTATGCTAGACTACGTTTCGGAATTTCCGCAGATTTTGCAGCAGGCCGACAGGTAGATTATGTCCTTGGCACATGGAATGAAGAAGAAGCTGAGAAACTTCCGGAAAGAATTGAAACTTTCTCTAAGGCAAGTCTTTCTTTTGTTTTTGCAGGGATCAATAATACGATGTCTGCATTTAATGGTAAGTAAGTTAACTTGAATAACTCCACTCGGTTTATACAATAAAGGCCATCGGATTCCGATGGCCTTCTGATGTGCTTTAAAAATTAATTTCCAATCAATTTATCTGAGCTATGCTCTGTTTATGTATTATTTTTTTGTAACTAGCTGTGAATGCTGAAGGTCTATAACCAGGTTACAGCACCTGTTTCAACATCATAATTCGCTCCCACGATTTTGATTTTACCTTCTTCTTCAAGTTTTTTAAGTGTTGAACTTTGTTTGCGGATTTCTTCAATGGCATTCCTTACGTTCTGCTGGTTAAGTCTTTCTAATAGCGAGCTGTTTTTTGATGAACGTTCTTCATTTTCTTCGATCACCTGGTCAATGATTGGGCTGAAATGATTGATGAGGTGATTAAGATTATCCATTCCCAAACCTTCAATCTGAGCAGCGTCAAGACCTCCTTTTAAAGCTCCGCACTTAGTATGGCCTAAAACGACAATCAATTTGGAACCGGCAACGTTACATCCGAATTCCATTGAGCCCAGGATATCCTGGTTCACAAAATTACCGGCAATTCTGATACTGAAAATATCTCCCAATCCCTGATCAAAGATCAGCTCTGCAGAAGTACGGCTATCTATACAGCTTAAAACCACAGCAAATGGCCATTGCCCTTCACGGGTAGCATTTACCTGTTCCAGAAGATCCCTGTTTGCTTTAAGATTATTGACGAACCTTTGGTTTCCTTCTTTTAGAAACTCTAATGCTTTTTCAGGAGTAATTGTCGACTGTGTTTCGTATGTATGTGCTTTCATATAATGTTTTCGAATTTTAAAGTTAAAATTAATTGATAATGAGCTTACATCGCTCTTTTATGGGTAATCAGAATATGAGAATCCTCACTTCTTTCATAATCCCTGTATGATGTTTTAAAACCTAAAAGCTCTACATTGATGTCTTCTTCCTTGGCCCGGATATTGGCAAAATCCTGGATCATTTCCAGAACATCTGTTGCAATATAAGAGGTTTCTTTTGCATCAATAGTTACTGTAGAGTTGGGTTTAATGTTTTTAAGGGTTTTTTTAATGGCGGCTTTGTTTAAGAATGAAACTTCTTCCGCCAGCTTGATTTTGATTCCGTCTGCATTGTCCAGTTTTTCTCTGCTTAAATAATAAGCTCTTTTCATATTTCCCTGAAGAATGTAGAAAATAGAGATGGCAAGACCAATTCCGACACCTTTTAACAAATCAGTTGCTACTACAGCTACCACAGTTGCGATAAATGGAACAAACTGGAATTTTCCAAGATGCCAGAAATGCTTGAAAGTAGCAGGTTTAGCCAATTTATATCCTACCAGAATCAATACAGCAGCCAGTGTTGCAAGCGGTATAAGGTTAAGAATGAAAGGAATGGTAAGAACGCATACAAGCAGCAATACCCCATGAATCATGGCAGAGACTTTGGAAGTTGCTCCTGCATTGGCATTTGCCGAACTTCTTACTACTACAGAAGTCATAGGAAGCCCTCCGATGAATGAGCTGATAAGGTTCCCTATCCCCTGAGCTTTAAGTTCAAGGTTGGTATCTGTAATTCTTCTTTGCCTGTCTAACCTGTCTGATGCTTCAATACAAAGTAAAGTCTCAATGGAAGCTACGATGGCAATAGTTGCTCCCACAATCCATACTTTAGGATTGGTGAAACCAGCAAAATCAGGCATAGTGATCAGGTTTTTGAAGTCATCCAGGGATGCTGGAACCGGTAAGGATACTAAATGTTCCTTTGAAATGGCTAAAGAACTTCCGGAAAGTTTGAATAATTCATTGATTAATATTCCGGCTGTTACAGCCACCAATGCTCCCGGCAACATTTTCAGTCTTTTTAAAGCCGGTATTTTATCCCATGCAATAAGAATTGCTACGGATACCAGGGTAATAAGGATCGCCCCAGGATGAATGGCTCCAAAAAGTTCCGTAAAATAATTGAAGTTGAGACCGTTATCGAATATTGATTCATGCCCTTCATAATCTTTATCAAAACCTAATGCATGAGGGATCTGTTTTAAAATAATGATGATCCCGATGGCGGCAAGCATTCCTTCAATAACGTTGTTGGGAAAATAATTGGAAATACTTCCAGCTCTTACAAATCCCAAAATCAGCTGGATAAGTCCTGCAATAATCCCGGCACAAAGGAAAAGTTCAAAGGCACCAAGGTCTGTTATTGCCGTTAATACAATTGCTGTTAAACCAGCGGCAGGACCTGAAACTGAAATATTTGAATTGCTGATCGCTCCTACAACCAGACCTCCTACAATACCCGCAATAATTCCGGATAACGGAGGAGCGCCGGAAGCTAAAGCGATTCCTAAGCACAAAGGCAGTGCTACTAAGAATACAACGAGCCCGGAAGGGAAATTCTCTTTGATTCCTCCTAATAATGATGTTTTTTTCATGATTTTTTGAAAAATAGTATAACTGATTGATTGATTTTAAACCTATCAATTATAAAAGATTGGAAAATTAATTTCAAAGCACAGGTGATATTCACGATCAGAAATGACGTGAACACCGTAATAAAAAATAATCTAATTATACTTTAAAATTAAGCTTCCGGAGGCGGAGAAAATATAGTAAGTAAAGGTGACAGATGAAAAGAATCATCGATCAGTATAAAGGATCCACCCTGAAGATCAGGTTCAGAAAACTTCAGATAATCAAACACATCCAAAGTTTTCGGAATCGCTTTTTCATAAACAATAAAAGAGGATGGATGAGAATGCGGTTCTTCTTCATTGACTATAATATTGGTTCTCAGAATATCCCAGCCTAATACCGCAGCAATGCTCGGCAGCGCTGTAAAATTCAGAAAGAACGTCAATACAATAATACTCCAGAATTTCATTTTACATTCTTTTTTAGAAAAAACTACTTGGTTTTTCTGCTCATGATCCAATCAGAACCGGTAAGGTTGTAGATTTTCTGAATATCTTTTAAGATTTTCTCAAAATCAATTTCCAAATCGATGATCTTACCTGTCCTAAGGTCAAATACCCAGCCATGTACAATAGGATGTTCTTCTAAGATATACCTTTCCTGTACGCAGGCCATTTTGATAACATTGATACATTGTTCCTGAACATTAAGCTCAACCAATCTATCATAACGCTTATCTTCATCTTCGATAGAATCCAGCTCAGCCTGGTGCAATCTGTAAACATCACGGATATTTCTCAGCCATGGATTCAGTAATCCTAAATCCTGGGGAGTCATCGCTGCTTTTACACCACCGCAGTTGTAATGGCCACATACGATAATGTGTTTTACTTTCAGATGTTCTACAGCATATTGAATAACTGCTGTGGAGCTCATGTCTAAAGTATTTACAACATTTGCAATGTTTCTGTGAACAAAAACCTCTCCTGGTTTTGCCCCCATCAATTCCTCTGCTGTAGCTCTACTGTCTGAACATCCTATATAAAGATAATCCGGATGCTGAGTTTTAGCCAATTCTTTAAAGAAGTTGGGATCTTCTGCCATCTTAGATTCTACCCATTTTTTATTGTTCTCAAAAATAACTTCGTACGATTGTGACATAATTTTAAATTTTAAAAGGCTTATAATTATTTATTTCGTTTAAATTATTTTTAAAATCAATAGACCGAATCAATAATTATGCAAAAATATACTTTTTGCTGAAAAACTATTCACTTTTAACAAAGTTTAATATTAAAATATGCTTAAAATCATATGTAATATGGCTATTATATGGCTGTTCAGATGAAGATCTGTTATGCAATAATTCAAACGTTAATAAACTATGATAAAATTACAAAGTAAAATTTACAAATTGAAATCTGATGATTAAAATATTCTTAATTTTTTTCGGATATCATACCTTGTTGTTGATATATGCTTTCGTAGCATCTAATGAAGGGTAGATTTTTCCCGGATTCCCCATAACCATAGAATCGGACGGAACATCAAAATTGACAAACGCATTGGGAGCGATCAATACATTGTTCCCGATATGGATGCTGCCTACTATAACTGCATTAGGGCCTATCCATACTTCATCACCAATCACAGGAAATCCTTCATTTTTTCCTCTGTTTTGCTGTCCTATGGTAACACCCTGAGCGATATTACAATTTTTCCCGATCCTGGTTTTAGGATTGATTACCAGTGCTCCCCAATGGCCCAGATAAAAACCTTCCCCAATCTCGGTTTCAGGGTAAATCTGGAAACCATATTTGATCTGGTAATGTCTTAACAGAAGCCTCCAGAATAAACCGGCAATAGATTTTTTTCTGTATTTCTGGGCTTTTCTAAGAATATAAACATAGTGTAGGTTAGGATTAATACATTTGGCCCAAATTTGAAAAGTGGAAAGCCACCGGCCACTTTCTCTGTAAAAATCTTTCTGTATTGCTGTGTAATCTGACATGACAAAATTTTATACTTTATCAATAATTTCCTGAAGATGAGCTACAGACTTTTGCAGGACAAAAGGCAGGTCGGTATTGGCTATTTCTTTTTCATAATGCCCGGCAAGTTCTTTTTGGGTAAGGATTTTTTTCATTCCTTCATAGATCCCTTCTTCTGAATTAGCGTTGATAATTCCAAGTTTTCCTTCCTGAAGCAGGTCCCTGATTCCTGAAACATCAGTAGAGATTACCGGTTTGTTCAGAATAAGGGCTTCGGCAATAATGGTAGGAAAACCTTCATGTCTTGAAGACATAATATAGAAATCCGACTGTTTTACATAAGGATAAGGATTGCTTCTGAATCCCAGCATTTTTACGGTCTCCTGAAGCCCCAGCTGATGAAGCTGGGATTGAATGTTTTCAAAGTCAAAGCCATCCCCAATGATGATAATCTGATGTTTCAGCCCTTCATCCATTAGTTTTTTATGAACATTCAGGAGCCTGTCATAGCCTTTTTGCGGATAAACGGTTCCTACCGTAACAAAGGTTGGAAGATCTTTTGAAAAAGGAAAATCATTAATCTTTATATCCGCTTTTTGTAAAGTATCCTCTTTGTCAATAGGGTTGTATATTTTAATGACAGACTGTTTTTCCCTTTCATTTTGGGCAAGCTTTTGCATTTCTTCTTTCAGCTTGTTTGAAATAACCAGTATTCTGTCGAATCTGAAAAATTGCCTGATAATATCCGGAGTATATTCTTTTAAATTGAAGATGTCATTTTGTATCCAGATTATTTTTTTTGAATGCTTCTGTGGGCTGGATAACAGCTCTTTGTACATTCCGTGGATGGCTGCTATTTCTACATCATATTTCTTATTTTTTAAAATAAATGTATATAACAGGGAAGGGAACCAGATGAACATTTTCTGATAAAGTACCCTGAAGGCTTTTACAGGAATTTCATGGGGCTTGTTGGTGGTGATCATTTCTCCTTTCAGCAGATAATGCAATTTGACCCATGATGGCACTTCTTTAATATACATGCCGGTATACAGATTGATCAGCAGGTCCACTTCGTATTTGTCTTCCGGAAGATTTTTGAGGAAGTTAATCAATACTTTTTCTGCTCCACCATGGCGCAGGGAACCTATTCTAATAAGGATTTTCTTTTTTTCAGACATTTATTTTTTTATAGGTTTATAGGTATGAGGGAGGTGTTCTTTTATATAAGCTTCTAATTTGGGTCTGTCCAGTTCCAGTTCTCTGGGGTACATCACGTTATTTTTTAACGCTTTATCTCCATATTCCTCGATGGTGCAGATATATTTTGCAGGAACTCCTGCATAGACTGTTCCGTCCGGCATAGAAGTCGTAAGTATAGATCCTGCTCCCAAAACGCAATTGTTTCCCATCTCTACCCCCAGCATGATAATCGTGTCGGCCCCGATTAAACATTGTTTGCCGATTTTTATTCTTCCGAATGCTCTCACATCTTTGTACTTTTCAAAAAAGTGTAAAGCATTATATCCGCCATCATGATTGATGAATCTTACATTGTTGGAAAATGTGGTTTCATCGCCTATTTCAATTAAAAAAGGCTCAGTTCCAAATTCCGGAACTTCTACAAAACGAACATTTTTTCCTACCTTTAGTCCTTTAGCAATACAAATTTTGAGATAAATTCTCTGGATAAGATATTGATAAGTGGTATGAATTTTTAATATAAGACGATATATGAATATCATTATTTACAATTTGTTTTTCTCTTACAAAGAAAAGAATTTATATGATAAAAATTTCTAAAATAGAATATTATTTGCCCGAACAAGTTCTTACCAATAAGGATTTGGAAAGAGAATTTCCTGAATGGAGTTCTGAAAGAATCAAGGAAAAAGTAGGAATTGCACAGCGTCATGTTTCTTCGGAAAATGAGACGGTATTGGATCTTGCCATACAATCTACAGAAAAGATTTTTAAGGATTACGACAGGAATGCTATTGATTTTATCCTCTTCTGTACTCAAAGTCCGGATTATTTTTTGCCGACTACCGCTTGTATTTTACAGGATAAACTGGGTTTAAGGAAGAATATCGGGGCTATGGATTTTAATCTGGGTTGTTCCGGGTTTGTTTATGGTCTTGCTTTTGCTAAGGGTTTAATTGCCGCGGGAATAGCCAAAAATATATTATTGGTCACCTCAGAGACCTATACCAAGCATATTCATCCCAAAGATAAAGGAAACCGTTGTATATTTGGGGATGCTTCTGCATCTGTCATTATTGAGAAAAATGAGGATGTTTCAGATTATCAGTTTTGCCTGGGTACCGATGGAAGTGGGGCTGAAAACCTTATTGTGAAAAAAGGGGCATTCCGGAGAGATTCTGAATTTAATCCGAATCACGAATTTGATCCGGAAAACCTCTATATGAATGGCCCGGAAATTTTTAATTTTACGATAGAAAATATCCCGGGACTGGTGAAAGAAACGATGGAACTTAATCAACTGACGATGGAGGATATTGATTATTTTGTCTTTCATCAGGCTAATTCATTTATGCTGAATTATCTGAGAAGAAAAATAAAAATACCTGCAGAGAAATTCTATATTGATATGGAAAACACAGGAAATACAGTTTCTGCAACAATTCCGATTGCATTGAAAAATATGATGGATAAAAAACTGTTGAAAAAAGGAGATAAAATTCTGATAGCTGGTTTTGGGGTGGGATATTCCTGGGGAGCTACGCTGCTGGAATTTTAAAATGATGAATCACAAATCAAAATATATGAAGACTTCCATTTTTTTAGAAAAATTACAAGAAGAATTAGGAGAAAGCCAGACACTTCATCTGGAAACCAGGCTGAAGGAACTGGAAAATTATGACTCAATCAGTTTCCTGTCGATTATTGCTTTCGTGGATGAAAATTTTAACCGGCAAATTGATACTGACCAATTCAAGGATATGGAAACTATCTCCGATTTGGTTACTATTATTGGTAAAGAAAACTTTGAAGATGAATAAACGAACGGTACAGGTTATTTTTGATGATAAAGTTCTTCTATAATCTGTTCCACAGCATTGAAAATCTTCTGATTGTCAAATTGATCTTCTATGGTTTCAAGGTTCTTTCTGATTCTGGCAATAAGTTCAGGATCAGAAAGAAAAATTTTCATAGCTTCATACATTTCATTAGTGTCATAGTTAATCAGGTAGCCTGTTTCACGGTCCCTGATCATAATACCAACATCACCGGTATCTGTAGCGATGATAGGCTTCTGAAGAATCAGCGCTTCAGCAATGACTAATGGCCAGGCTTCAGACTCAGAAGGAAGAATGAAATAATCCGCATTCTTGATATAAGGGTAAGGATTCATTTTATTGCCACATAGTATAAATGTTTCCTGAACATTATTAGCCTTAATCTGTTCCGTCAGATTTTTCATTTCCTCACCGCTTCCAAGTACTAAAACAGTGTGGTGAAATCCTTCATCAATAAGTTTTTTATGGGCATCAATGAGCTTATGGTATCCTTTTCTATGGTGAAGCCTTCCTACAGATACAAAAACAGGCCCCTCAGGAAGAGACTCTATTTTTTCCTCAGCTTTTCTTTTGATTTCTTCCAAAGGAATGGCATTAATCACGACACTTTCTGCTGGATACTGTAAATCCGGATAATAGCGGTGCATCATTTCCTTAATCCTTTGGGAGCAGTAGATCATATGGTCGAACTTCGGAAAATTTTCAATAATCTCAGGAACCAATGGCTGCAGGGCAGGTAAATTGATCTCTGAATGAAACCATCCTATTTTTTTGGAAGCTTTATTGCTGGAATTATTAACCGAAGAGAAGGTGGAATAGGAGGGTGCAATTTCCACATCAAACTTTTTATTTCCTAAGATGCGGTCAGATATTTTAGCATTTTTTAAGGCTCTTGAAAGTTTTAGCCTTCTGCGGATAAGCTGCAGTTTATGAATCAGAGGATTTTGAGAAAAATTTTCTTTTCCTTGTGTAAGGTATACTTTTTTTACATGTGCAGGAATTTCGTTACGAAGCTCTCCCTGGTTCATATTGAGGAATATTGTGATCTCAAATTTGTCAGGATTAAGATTATTGAGCATACTGAGTATAACTTTTTCCACACCACCCATCTCCATAGACCGGTGTCTGAAAAGAACTTTTATTTTCTTATTTTCTGACATTATCTGAAAAGTTTTTGTAAAGTAATAGAGATTTTTTTCTTGATCCTGTATAAAATG